>JBEVXT010000374.1:7189-8996 GCA_040505955.1 Sedimenticola sp.
ATATTTGAAACTGGCTCTATAAAATAGTCCTGAAATCGAGTGTAGGAGCGAACTTGTTCGCGATCAGCTTCGTAGGGGACTCTTCGCGAACAAGTTCGCTCCTACGCGATACTCCAATAGCGTCATGTTTTCCTGTGGGTTTCTAGCAAATACCTTGCAACTGCCACCACAGCTCAATAAACACCGCCCCGTAGGAGCGAACTTGTTCGCGATTGACTTCGTAGGAGACTCTTCGCGAACAAGTTCGCTCCTACAAATGCAAAGCGTCTGAACATGCTCTTGGTTATTAGGGATCAATGCCCAAACAATATACCAGTGGAGAGCCATATTCGCGTTTATTTGCGTTCATTTCCGACTGAGTACTTGGTGATGCTGCGCGATATCCCTGTTCACATCCGTAGGAGCGAACTTGTTCGCGAAGAGCATGTTTCGGAGTCCATCGCGAACAAGTTCGCTCCTACGGATGCAACATGATTTCTATCACGGGGCAGAGGCAAACAGATCCATGGTCTGTTGCCCTGGGTTGATCTTTGCCGACAAACGCCGACAGCGCTTGCTCCGCGCCCGCCCATCAGGCAGGCCAATACTGAATCGATAGGCTGTCGGCAGATCCCTAGCGACATGTTCGTGATACTTGGCCAGCGCCTCTGTCGCTTCGACATCTCCCGCAGCCGAGAGTCGCGACCAGATAGCGCAGGCTTTGCCCCAGGCTCCGTGGCGGCGATGGATACGGGCCAGTTCAGCCAGCCCCGGAGGGGACAATCCACTCTGGCGGTTTTCAAGCAGCCCCAGGGCCAGATCCTCCCGCCCAGCCTTGCTCCAGGAGCGCGCTACCGGGAGAAGCTCACCACCCCACTTCAGCGGATCAAGATAGGCTCTGGAGAGCAGCGGCAACAGTGCCACCATGCTGATCAGATCCCAACGGTTGTGCTTTAGTACCCCACCAAGGCGACCGGGATCCCGCCGCCTGATCCAGTCAAACCAGGCCTCCGGCGCCTCGGCGCCGGAGAGATCGTTGAGCCGCTGGAAACCGATCAGCTTGCGCTCTGCCGTTGAGAGACCGCAGCCACTCCACCGTGCCCTGAAAACCCGGCGCAGAGGATGCAGCAGATCCAGATGTTGTAGACCGCTAAAGCTGTCAGGCACCGCTGCCATACGACTGCGACCGGCCAGCAAAGGCAGGTCGAAGCTCTTGCCGTTATAGGTCACCAGCCGTTCATCGCCGTTGAGCCAGTCTGCGCAATCTTTCAGCATCGCCGCTTCACCGGCAAAGGAGGTGAGCAGGTATTGACGCAGCACAAGATCGTCTCCCTCTAACCGCCCCAGCCCAAGCATAAACGCCAGGGTGCCACTGCCACCGGCAAGACCGGTTGTTTCGGTGTCCATAAAGAGAAGCCGGCCAACATCCACCGGTTTCCACCCCGGTAGTGCCGACGATTTTTTTATTGCAGAGAGTGAGACGACACCATGGCGGGTGACAAGTGACAGCCGCTCATCCACCCGCACCACACCCGGCGCAATCAGGTTTCCGCCAAGATGAGCTGCCAATTTCTCATCAGAAAACCCAGACCCGGCCACCGCCCTGCGTTGGCCTTTTGCCTGCAGCCGCTTCAGCCGCTGCTGTAGTTCGTCCGACGTACTGTCGGAGCCGACGACGCCATTCTCGCGGTGCAAGCGGGCAAGCTGTGCGCCTAAACTCATATCAGCATCTCCAAGCAGGGCGAATTTGTTCTAGCCCTCACAGTCAATGCCGTAAAGGGATGCCCCCGACAAGTGGACAAACCACAAGGTAGCGTGTATAGTCTAA
>JBEVXT010000375.1:0-6650 GCA_040505955.1 Sedimenticola sp.
TGGCGAAGGAAGATGAGATAGTCGTAGGTATCTGCTTTGGCTCTCTCCAGTGTGGTGGCGTGGCCATGGCCGGGGATGATGTGCTTTGGTTTGTAGCTCATCATCTCTTCAAGTACTTTTACCCAGCTCGCTGTATTTTGTGCCGGGCCTGTGCCGAGGGCGCGCTCCGTGAATACGATATCACCGGTGAACATGACGCTCTGTTGTGGCATCCAGATGAAGATATCACCATCAGTGTGAGCGGGGCCTGCGTATATCAGTTCAAAGTCAAAGCCGCCGAATTTGAGGTTCATGCGCTCTTCAAAGGTCTCGTCCGTATAGTATTCGTCGGTTCCCTCAAGTGCTTTACCCAACAGTTGACCGAGACGGAAAAAGTGATCGTTGGTACGACTGCGTTGATCGGCAACAGTCGCTTCGGCGGCAATTATACGTGCACCTTTGGCCTTGAAGTAGCTGTTGCCAAGCCAGCGGTGATCCTGTCCGCCACTGTTGATCACAAGTTTGACCGGTTTGTCGGTGATGGTGCGGATTGCCCGATCAAGCTGTTCAGCTCCTTTGTAACTGCCGCCGGGATCAATAAGCAGCACACCTTCATCGGTAACCACTACGCCGTGTGTTGAGTTATTGGCAAGATTTTCCGGCCTGCGCTGCACCAGTTCACCAACAATGGCGTAGACATTTTCGGTTATCTTTTGCACTTCCAGAGGCACCTCTGCCTGGGTAAGTGGTGATAAGCAGGCTGACAGTAACAGGCAGATACATTTGAGTAGAAGTTTCATTATTTTTTTGTTCTTTATGTTTTTATTGTGCAGGGAGTGTTCATGCTTGATTCAGCACCCCCGGTTTTGGGAATGGGGCAATGCCTTCAACCTCAAATGTGACGTGGCTTACCTGGGGGGCAAGCCTCTTTATGTGTGCCTCCAGCTCGTCGATGATCTGTTCAGTGCGGGTGAGGGTGGCCTGGGCTGCGGCGTTGGCAGCAATATAACACGCCGTCTCCTTCTTCATCGTCTGCTCAGGAGGGAGGCTATCGCGTATCTTCTCCTGTATCTCTTCCATTATTTCAAACAGACCGGGAATTACCTGCTCTTCACTCAGCTCGATCTCGGCAACAAGCACTGTGTTGTTTTCATCGATGATAATGGAACGCAAATCATGGTAGCGCTCCACTTCCTTGTGCTCATCAATCACCCTTATGAAGGCGCTCTCGGCTTTATTATCACGCATGGCGGTGAGAAAACGCATATTTGTATAACCGAGATAGAAGGCGATCAGACCAAGCATGATGGCGATACCGGCAGAGAATAGAATATCCCAGGCGGGGTTGCCTGTAATAGCCGAGAGACCAATACCCAGTGCGGCAAAGGCGAGGCCGATCATGGCGACGGCGTCTTCCAACACCACAGCCACCAGCGTTGGGTCATCAGACTTCAGCAGGTAACCGAAGGGGTTGCTATGGCCGCTACGCTTCATCGCCGCCAGGAACTCCTTCAGCGCTACAAGAAACGAATAGCCCTCAAGAACAAAGGCGATAGTCAACACTAGCAGGTTGAGCGTCAGTGGAGCGATGGAGAGACCAAGCAGCTGTAGTGGTGCGGCCTCTTCAGCGTGCCCCATATCGTGCCATGAGTGCCAGGCGTGGGAGAGACCCAGCCCGGAGCCGATGGAGAATAGGCCGATGGCGCTCCACAGGTTCCATAGATATTTCTTCTGTCCATGACCAAAAGCGTACGTGCTGTCGGCAGGGCGCTCGCTTTCACGTAATCCCAGATAGAGAAAACTCTGGTTGAGTGTATCCATCAGCGAGTGAACCGCCTCATTCATCATCACGGCAGAGCCGCTGACCAGAGCGGCGATAAATTTGATTACCGTAACAATGCTGTTGGAGATAATGGCGGTAATCACCGCCTTTTTTGAACCGTGAGCCATGGACTTCTATCCTGTGAGGTTAATAAAAACCCATTCGTAACTATTCAGCTACGCCTGTTTGAAAGGGTATTTTGGCAGGGGTCGGAGTCGATTGCGACGTAAAAAGGTGGATTTACCATCAATCTTGACGCAATGCTTCCACTCCAAGCGGAAGATTGTTGGTGATGACCACCAATTTACGACGCAGCAGAGGGGGTGACGTTAAGTTCATCCGCTGCCAGATTAAAGCTGCTCAGATGGGCGGTTGCCTCGAAATTGCGCAGGGCGTTAAGTGGAGGCAGCCGTCGCATGACAATTTCTATCATAGATGAGAATATTTCAACTGTATCATGAAAAACTATCGTTTGTGCGTTTGCTCAAACGTATCTAATATTCCCCCCAGATGATCGGTTGCAGGGTGGCTCAGGAGTTAGATCATCAGGTGGTACAAGGAAATTTTCGTATTTACCTGCATCGTACAGATGCCCTGTAACAGATCGGCAGCAGCAAGTGATAGTGTTTTTTTTGGAGCGTGTGATGAAACAGTTTAATGATTCCGGTTTACTGATCAAAAGTAACTGCGAGGTTGATATCGATTTCTATATTGCCGAGGCTCGCAGACTCCGTAGTGAAAAACTGGCCAAGTCACTGGCTCAATTCGGCAGGTGGCTGGGACACTCCCTCCACTTCGATGTTCGGATGCCGATGAATACTCGTCACAGCCACTGATCGCTGATGGTTTAAGTTTTATTGTGTAGATTTATCCTCCTCTTGTAACCCTCTTCAGTGGGGTTAAGACAGACAGGGAAGTCTGTCCTCTTTTTTTCAATCTATATTTGAATACCCCCCTCTTCATACCCTTGCGGGTAGCGGTGCGCCTGCCATTATCACGCTTCTTCGTCGCAGTGTGCGTAAAATTAAAGGTAACTATTCAGCTCACCTTTGAAATTCGCATTTTGTGCCTTTTTATCCATAAACCGGCTCTGTACCAAAATCATGAAAACGACAGTGATGGTGGAATAAAGGTGTCGTAGGAGCGAACTTGTTCGCGATGGACTCCGAAATGTGCTCTTCGCGAACAAGTTCGCTCCTACGCCTGAGTTCCAGATTACCGTGCTGAATAGTTACAATAAAAGCACCTAAACTTCCCACTGCCGACAATAACCGGATGGAGTGGTTGGTTTCTTGCGATGGTACCGCTGAGTGTCACGATGTATATTTGTGATCCAAAAGCTGAGTCTGTTTAGGAGGTTGATTGTGGTAATAGATGGACTGAAAGAAGCGGGATTGAGGACAACCGTTCCCCGTCTCAAAATATTGAAGATACTTGAAGATAAGGGAAAGAGCCACCTTAGTGCTGAAGATGTTTACCGCATACTGATCGAGAGTGGGGATGATGTCGGTATAGCCACTGTCTACCGTGTACTGGCGCAGTTTGAGTCGGCGGGTGTGGTGAAAAAACACACCTTCAATAGCGAACGATCCGTCTATGAATTGGCGGAAGAGGATCATCACGATCATATCATCTGCACCCAATGCGGGAAAATCGAAGAGTTCTTTGATCCTGAGTTGGAAGCAAAGCAGGAATCGATAGCGGCAAAATTTGGTTTCCGGCTCTTCTATCACGATATGAATATGTATGGCCTCTGTGCTTCCTGCCTGGAGAAGAGGGGGGAGCCGAGATGAGGGTGGTGGGTATTACACCCCCTGATCATCAAAAATAAATATGGACGTCTCTAATGGTCTATGGTTATGATAATCATTATCAATAACACACCTGTGTGGGAACGTTTGGATGAGCAGTACAATACTTTCAACGCTAAAGCCCGGAGAGAAAGGGAAAATCATCAGGGTTGATGGTGAGAGTGAATTGAAAAGACGTCTGGCGACACTCGGCTTTCGTTGTGGTGCAACGGTTGGTGTTCTCTACAGTGCATTATTGGGCGATCCAAAAACCTATCTTATATGTGGTTGCCAGGTGAGCCTGCGCAAGAGCGAAGCAAAGCATATCTTTATCAGCTCGTAACTATTCAGCTGATTGATGCGGTTCGCAAGCTCACCACATCCTACATGCAAGCATTGGCAGAGAAAGGATTGTAGGATGTGGTGAGGTACGAACCGCATCGAATAGCAATGAACCCGCCTGTGTACCGGTGGGGAACAGATACCTGAATGGTTAACATTAGCGCTTAGGCAATTGCTCCAGACTTCGGTATTAGAGAATTCACTGTAAATAAAAACGCTAAATAATTAAATATATTTTATATTATTCAGCATGTTACGGTTGATAGTTCATCCTGAATAGTCGATTTAATACGTTTCCCTTCATAGTGTTCGCGATCAAGCTCCAAGAGAGACCAGGGTAAATCTGCTATAGAGATTATTGGAATCGGATAGAATTCGACTTGGCTTGGTTAATGATAATGGTTATCATTCTTGTTATGTTACTTGCCAAATTATTGGGTGGTTGGTTAGATGGGTCAGAAAAGAGAGCTTAGTATCGTCCTGGTGGGAAATCCCAACACCGGGCGCACCACCCTGTTTAACCAGCTGACCGGCTCTCATGGACAGACCGGTAACTACCCCAGAGTAACCGTTGGCATCAACTCCAGAACCATTGAGCATAAAGGGTGGCGAATTGAGGTGGTCGATCTGCCGGGTATCTACTCTCTCAGCTGCCGCACTGATGAGGAACTGCAGAGCCGGGAGTATATCTATAAGAGGCAGCCCGACCTGCTGGTTAATGTGATCGATATGGGTAGTCTGGAGCGTAATTTGCTCCTGACCACTGAACTGATCGAGGTGGGCGTACCGCGGGTGATTGTTCTCAACATGCGGGACGAGGCGGCGGAGAAGGGGGTTAAGGTTGACCGGGACGCCTTTTCGCAGATTCTGGCTGCACCGGTGGTCACTCTGGAGGCGCGTAAAGGGTTGGGTGTGGCTGAGCTGCTTGATGCCGTCATCGACTGTGCTGAAGGCGGCTGTAAGGGTGATGCCGCCAGAATCACCTATGACAGCCACCTTGAGGAGGCAATTGAGCGTGTCGCTACCGCCTATGTGGAGCTTCATCCAGATGAGACCAATGAGGCCCAGGCTCGTTGGCTCTCAATTAAACTGCTTGAGGGTGATGAAAGCCTGCTTAAGGAGGAGAGTGACCACTCGGAGTTAATGGCGGCGGTGGGCAGGGAGCAGGAGACGATTGTGGCTCAGCATGGAGAGGATGCAAGGCTGTTGCTCGATAGCGGCCGCTACGGTTACGTCAACGGCTTGCTGCGTGAAACAGTCGATCTTGATATCAATATTGCCCTGCAGCGTATCGATGTGACACGGGTGATCGACTCAGTTCTGCTTCACCGTTTTCTCGGTCTGCCGCTTTTTCTTCTCCTCATGTGGATTATGTTTGAAACCACCTTCACTTTGGGTGCCTACCCGATGGAGTGGATCGATGCCGCTGTCGGCTTTATCTCGGACGGGCTGGATTCGCTACTGCCTGAAAGCATGTTCAAACGGATGATGATCGACGGTGTACTTGCTGGTGTGGGCGGCACCATCATCTTCCTGCCCAATATCGTCATCCTTTTCCTCTTTATTGCCATCTTCAGCGAGAGCGGTTACCTCTCCCGCGCTGCCTTTCTGATTGATCGGGTGATGCACACCTTCGGACTTCACGGTAAGGCATTCATTCCGATGATTACCGGCTTTGGCTGTAATGTGCCGGCGCTCCTGGCGACACGCACCATCGAGAACAGGAAGGATCGACTGGTGGCGATGCTGGTTATCCCCTTCATGAGCTGCTCTGCGCGACTTCCGGTCTTTATTCTTTTTACCAGTGTCTTCTTTGCGGAATCTGCGGGTACGGTGCTTTTCGGTATGTATATCACCAGCATCGTGATCGCCTTGCTGACGGCGGTGATTTTGAGTAAAGCGGTGATTCATGGGGCCAATACCTCGCCATTTCTGATGGAGCTGCCTCCCTACCGCAAGCCGACAGCCAACTCGATTATGGTTCATATGGGCTCAAATGCGATTGAGTTCCTGAAAAAGGTCGGTGGCATCATCGTGATCGGCTCACTGATCATCTGGTTTCTTCAGACCTTCCCTCAGGAGGTGTCGTTGAGTAAGCCGTTTGAACAGAATATTGCAGTACTTCAGTTGCAACCGGAAAGTGAACAACGTGATATGAAGATTGCTGACCTCAGGAATGAGTTGCGGGCTGAAGAGCAGAAGGGGCGATATCTTGGACAGATTGGTGAGGCGGTTGAGCCCATCTTCAGACCGCTGGGTTTTGATCTCAATGGTTCCATCGCCCTCTTGACCGGGCTGCTGGCAAAGGAGGTGATTGTTGCCACCTTCGGTGTTCTGCACTCGCGAGGTGAGGGTGCGACCGAGAATGACAGCGGCTTGCGTGCCTCGGTCTCCGGTTCAATGACAGCGACCTCGGCGATTGCGTTTATGGTTTTCTCTCTCTTCTACATGCCCTGTTTTGCCACGCTGGGTATGTTTTATCGGGAGAGCGGCTCGCTGGGCTGGACGCTGTTCTCGGTGGGGTTGTCGCTGGGAGTGGCCTACACCCTGGCGCTTGGTGTGGTTATGGTTGGAGCCTGATGAAATGAATGAGTTGAGTTTCTGGGACTACGTGACCCTTGGTGTCGCCCTGATCGTGATCTGCGGTTATATAGCAATACGGATCAAGCGGGCACTGGATGGTAGTAGCGGAGCCGGATGCAGTGGTTGCAGCAAGG
>JBEVXT010000376.1:0-3746 GCA_040505955.1 Sedimenticola sp.
TATACCAATGTTGACTCAAAGCTTTTTTCTTCAGTGTTTTAAACTTTTCTGCATCATTATAAAATAAAAATTGACATTCACGATTCACAATGTTTTCAGTACGGCAATTTTATTTCAAATAATTAGAAATATCCTGTAAAAAAATAAAATTGTATGCAATATGTTTGAACGAATAAAATGAGACATTTTGCTATTTACATCCACGTTACTTAAACCATTATTAAAACAATCTCTCTAGGTTTTTTACACTAAACACCAGTTTTATCATAAGTTTTTGCCAATATTCTGTTCTCATTCCGGTCGCTCTCCAGTCTCTGCAGCTGATTTTCAATCTGTACATGTCGATAAGTTCCGAAGAAACGCCGTCTAAACGAGTCACCGCTGCTGTCCATTTCCGTATAAGTTCGTCCCCGTCAATGTAATCCACGATCGCATCAAAATATAATTTTAATTGTTCTTTCTCCGACATTGTCAAGCAAACGTGTCGTATTTGCGACAATAATCCATGTTTACAACCATAACACTGCTCCCTAAATACAGTCCACATAACGCGTTCCATCTCCTTGGCGTAAAGAAAATTAAAATATGATTCCAAAAGCGAAACGTTATTGTAATCCATTTTTGCTATAAACATACAAATTTACTTAGCATCAGTCGCAAACGTGAAATGTACACTATCCGATTAACACGCGCTTATATATTCAACAAGGGAAATCTTCGTCCACAATTGGGCAAACTCCGTAGCCAATCATGTTTAAGTAAACACAATCCGGCGAATATTTCTTATGTTCAACAAATGCCGAGTCTGTTATTGACCACTGACTCAGTCTGATACCGCATGCGAAACATTTAACAATGTCTCCCGCACCGCCATAGAATAATCCCGCAGCAGCTAACGACTGTTTGTCAGGAGACATCTGTTTCGGCCATAGTGAAAATGATGCAAGTCGGTCTTCGTATAACGTAAAAATAGGAACACTAAATTTATATCCAAACACGGTACACCCAGTTATATCCATTTTATTTTTATCCGGTGTCCACAAGTGTGTATACCTCGACGGTCGTCTTCTAAATAAATGACTAATACTCTTCCCAATCTTTATAATAAAGCGGATTACAGATACTGCACTTTAAATATCCAATTTGATTGAAATGTTCCTCGTCGCATGTAGGTTCGGAAGTGTTATTTCGTTGCGTATTGTCACTTTGTGTGAGAAGTTCTTCAATACATTCAGTCGGATAATCGCAATTTGTCAGCTCTGAAATGAATGACGTTTTATAATTGTTTGCACTATGTGATTCTGTAGTGTTGCTTACACTCTCTAGTTCTGTATGGTTGTTCGTGCTATCTGGTTCTATGTTGGTACTTGTCCTGCCTGGCTCGATATGGTTGCTCGCGCTGTCTGGCTCGATACGGTTGCTCACGTTGTCCGGTTCTGTATTATTGCCTGCACTGTCTGCTGAGTCGATAATTTCGTCCATCCAGTCAAAGTCATAATCCAGCGATTGAGGCACACCCAATTCATTGTCATATTTATGTACTTGCTCACATTCCTTCTCAAATAATCTCTGTTTAGCAACTTCATACGCGTCGGGTAATTCTTCTATGCAGGAGGTTCTGTCTGCGAAGTAACTGCAGCCTTCCATAAGTACGGACTTGTGTTCGTGCGGGCATTTCCTTAACGTGTTACCCGTGATTTCAAAATGGTTATATTGCTGATTTGAACTTTTTTCAGGAGTTTTTATTTGTGCATTAGTAGTTCCGCTATGAATTATTGACTGACATTCGCCGATCGATTTTCGAAGCCGCTTTTCTTTCTTCTCACGATGTAGATGACTTTGTAAATGACGATTAACGTTACATTCCATCAACCAACTGTCACATACGGAACAATATATGATTTTATCCATAGTCAGTGCGCTACTTTGTTGTGACATAGTGCTGTAACTGTCCATATTAAGATAACACAGTGTTTTCGTCTAAGTAGCCCTTTAAATAATGAACAGATATTTTAGAATCGCATATAGTATTAAACGCGTCCATTGGCAGCTTAATACACTTTTTCCCGGATTTCAATAGAATATATGAACCTGTTTTGGTATGTTTTATAACAACTGACAGTTTCTTGTTCACTACACACGTTATTTTGCCTTCTCCCAGCTGACAAAGTATTTCTTTGAATTCGTCACTCTCCAAATAAAAGTTTACATTATCCAAATGCGCTTGAGTCATTATTCACAATTTATCCATAAGTAAGCCCATTATGTCCAAGCGAATTACAATGCCTTAGTACGGCCCGTATCTCGATGATTGGCGCGCATAGTTCTTCGCCGGGTTGTACATAGACAGTCTAGGTTCTGGCTCGTCGCACTCCGTGTCTATGTAGTACACCGGTTCTGACGCCGACGTTGACGGTCTTGGAGTAGGTGGACCGGCTGAAGATGACGGTATTGGTGTAGGCGGTGCTGCTGATACGTCAGGTCTTGGTGTAGGTGATCCTGTCGTTAGCGCTTGTTTATTACTCTACAAATAATATAAGAAATATTATAACAAATACGACATTTTACACGCAATGTTAAACTTATCAGTTGTAATAATATTCTAAAGACAATATTCTAAAGATAGTATTCTAAAGATAATATATTACAATGATATATCGTCATCATTTAAAAATTTGCATTACCAAATATGGTAGATATTCATTTTGCAAACTATAGCGCATGTCTCATACAAATAAAACTGACTTTTTTAAATAATGGAGCATACAGGAAACGTTCCTCTTCCGTTTTCATTTGCGCCACATACAACTCCATTTCGTTAATCATGTCTCTCAGGGATAAGGCGTGTTCCCATACCAGAGATATTGATTTCTGTTTAGAACGATCAAAGCATCCAGTTTTCCAACACATTGACTTATCGTTTACATGTAAATAAAGCAAGTCCTTGCCTAATTTAGTTAGACACGTATCCAGCTTCGAATTTACGCGAGACCTCACTTTGTCCAACAGTCCAGCTTCGTCATATACCATTTCCATGATAAGTGATACAGTGTTGCACGTTTTGATTATAGTGAACCGTGTGTTCTATTTTAGAATCGCTTGTGGTGATGGTCTTATATACATGTATCGACTTCTGGGGAAAGACGGTGCTATGCGTTGTCTTGTTCAACTTGTACACGCAATATACGATTCATTATCACTCTCAGTTAATATAAATTTATATATATTAAATGTATCGAATTTAAAAATTAGTAAAAGATATTTGACACTGACAATACATTGCGATTGCGTATCTGGATCTACACTGGTGGCAACACCGAATATAGTAAGCAATGTGGGACGTCGAGATGACAACCCAGGAGCTCATTACCTTTAATTGCTTACTGGCTATAGATTCGCACTAGGGGCAAGATAGTATCTATATAATTGCCTAATTCATCCGCCGATTATCTAATTTCAATACTCAAATTGCACGATTTCCCGCTAATGTCTAGTTCGATTTAGTATGGCGGGAACGTTATGCGTTATAATTATGTCCATGAACGTTGCACTTACAACCCCGAACGAATCGCATCAGCGCTAATTGACGAAAGGCCGAAACGAGCAGGTACCGAATCCATAACGAAACGGAAAATGGAGCGAAACGATCAATAGCGCGCTGTTTATAGGGGGAAATGCATTTATTTTATAGGAAAATGTACATTCTCAACGTCTGATAATGTCTATAAAAACTTAATACCCTTAGA
>JBEVXT010000377.1:0-2490 GCA_040505955.1 Sedimenticola sp.
CATGGCTACAAATCGAATGCAAACGGCTTGTATGATGTGCTGGAAGTACGTGGGGGATAACTTACCACGCCACCTGCAGACGTGTAAAGAGTACAATGAAGACACCGACAAGGAGGTAAGTAATCGTTTGAAAGGTATGTATAAAAGTGCTGCATACAATATAAGTGGCAATATCTTGGTCAATCCAACCCATTATATAGAGAAGGAAGTATATTCGAAACGGGAAGTATTGGAAATACTCCAACGTTATGGGCACAGCATTATGCCGTTGAAATATTGTAAAGGAGGGATGGAAAAGCCCAAACCGCTACTTCTAACTGGCAGAGACACGATTGCGGATCACGTCTCTGGGCATGAACCCGTACCGGCGTTGCCTGTACACCCCGTTAACTCGGAGAAGGTACACTCTGAACCCGTACCGGCGGTACCGGCGTTGCCTGTACTCCCCGATAACTCGGAGAATGTACACTCTGAACCCGTACCGGCGTGGCATACACTCTCCGACAACTCGGAGACTGAAGACTCAGACGCCGACACAGAACTGATGAATGTGTCGACGGAGTCGTTATGTCGCGTACGTAAGTCGGTGCATAGGATTTATTCATCTGATGAGGAGACAGAGGGTGAGGCTGGCCTACCAGATGCTGACATCGGGGGCAAGCAGCGGGTAAGTCGGCGTAGGTGGCCCGCTCCACGCCAGAGATCGCCAGAGACCGTTGATCCCTACTGCCCATCAGATGAGGAGACATATGCCGGCGCCCGGGACAAGCAGCCGGTCAGTCTTCCCTCTCCACGGCCGTGCCAATCTAGCGACGACAGCGACGCAGGTAATACGACGGTAATACCTCGTAGGGTACTGCGCTTTCAATCGCCAGTGGCAGAGCCCGTCGCTGGCTGTAGTACGTGGAGAGATGGTCTAGCACGTAGCGAAGCGCCTAGGACCGTGCCCATACCATCATCGGAATCGGATTCCTCTACCGATGTCGAAGCCACAAAGGTACCGGCTGCGAAACTCGGGTACACAGCTGGTTGCAAAGGCGCCCTAGAAAAAGCTGGCTGGTACAAAGTACCAGATAGTTTTAAATTAAGCGCAGCCTTCGTTGCTTTTCGTAAAAAATTGGAAAGTAACTTTAAGAATGAACGTGTCATAAATAGTACGTTATTCAATGTCGGCAGGATGACATACTATATGGGTGGTGGGCATATCACATATACGGACAAGTGTCTCAACGAAGATGCCTACAACAAGCTGAACACGATGCTTCTGAAGGAGGGTGGTTGTAAGTACCAGACACTATACAACTACAACAAGTCGCTCAAGCTTTTCATGAAGTCTGAGCTGAAAAGAGCAAAGAAGGAAGACAGGAAGGCAGATAGGTCAAGATTGAAAGAGATGGCTTCAGAGTTATGCGAGAAAGGCTCGCATCTGGAAAGGGAATCGAAGCGTGAGACCCGTGTGGCGAGAGCGACGGCACCCGCTGTAGCGACGCCGTACCAAGTAACGTCTGTGCTCAGGGTTGCGTGGAGCCGATTTGAGAAGCTCATGAGTACCGCGCAATCCGGCAGGGTTCTCAATCGGGATCAGGTTTGCTTCGTGAACCGCTTCATTGGGAGTTATGTCATGCTGCACCAAGCACACCGCCCTGGCGTGCTAGAAAACCTGACCTGCGATATAGTGTTGAAGGGCATGAATGCGAAGAAGGAGGTGATGCACGGGAAATCATATTCAGCAATCACCGTCATCGAGCACAAGACGGCCCGGCAATTTACCGCCCGCATAGTGCTTGACGATCAATTGTTAGGTATCTTTGAGAACTATCACCGGTATGTGAGACAGGCCATTGTAAATGCCACAAATAGCACGAGTGAAGGATTTTTTCTTCAGAATGACGGTGCCAGATTTACGAAGTTTTCAGAGGCGCCCGTCAAGTTACAGCAGTGGGCCAAACTGCCAACCACATATACATCGTCGTGTGCGAGAAAGTCGTACGAAACATACAACCAGTTTATGAGTGAAGGGCTGCAGAAAGACATGGCCAGTTGTATGTGCCACTTGGAAAGGACGAGAGACAGCGATTATCGACAGGCGGGATTACAGGCTTCCATCAACGTAGTGGCGAATTTCAAACACATGGTGTTATTTTACAGAGACCGAGGCACCGACGCATACCCAGCTGAAATCAGCAGTCAACAGGGAACACAGGGAAATCCCAGTCAACAGGGAAAACGAACATACGCAGCGTCACCTGAGTCAGATGAGACATCTGCCTCTTGCAGAACACCAAGGAAGCGTAGTCGTCAGCGGACTCCAGTTCCAGAGTCTCCAGAGGTACACGAGCAGATGCCTTTGCGGACTCCTTCCCCGAGGAAAGGTAAGACAATGGAGCGACAAAAATGACTAAGTCCTCTGATTGCCAGTGTGGCCTCGCCGATGAAACTAGCAGAAAAGGTAAGTATAATAATGCGGGATTTGGAGGCCAAGCATGGGGA
>JBEVXT010000378.1:0-5212 GCA_040505955.1 Sedimenticola sp.
CCATGGAAACCATTAAAGAGGGGGGTGAAAAAGAGGTGGCGGAACTGTCACTTCCCGAACAGGTCACCTTTGATCAGACGGGGTTTTTCCTGCAAAGCCTAGCCATCATTTTCATGGTTATCCTGATGGTCATCTTCTTTGCCTGGATCATGCGGGGGCGTCCCAAACAACTGACTATTCGTGAAACCCTGTTCCTAGTCTCCTTTGTTTTTATCGGCATGGTTGTTTCGATTGGAGTTCTTGTGACCTTGCGCATCAACACGGAAGATGAGCAATCAGAAATCGAAAATCGCAAGTATGACTCTTTTAATCTGGCGCTAGAGCTAAAACAATCTTCCGATGATCTGACACGATTCGCCCGGACGTTTGTGGTCTCTGGAGACCCGGTTTATGAGGAGTATTTCAGGGCCATTATTGCCATTCGAGACGGAAAACAACCCCACCCCAAAGAGGCGACACGCGCCTATTGGGACCATGTGGCGGCTGGTGTGGTCGACCAAGACCAGAGTGGCGAGGCCTACAGTGTTACACAGAGAATGAAGGATCTTGAATTCTCCGCCGCAGAGAATGAGAAGATTCGCGAGGCAAAGAGGGAGTCCGATGACCTGATTCGCCTTGAAGAAATCGCAATGAATGCTGTCAAGGGGCGGTTCCAGGACAAGGATGGCGCTTTCACCGTTGAAGATGAACCCGACCTGGATATGGCACGAAAACTCTTGCATGGGCAGACGTATCACCGGGCCAAGTCAAAAATCATGAAGCCGATTGATGAGTTCTTTACCCTGCTGGAGTGGAGGTCAGCGAATGAACTCAATTTTGTACGCACAAAAAACCAAGCCATTCTCCTCGCCATATCGGCCTTGACGGTAATCACCATCGTGTTCTCGGTTTATGTCTTCTTCTTGCTGAGAAGACGGATCATTACTCCCCTGTCCGTTCTGAAAGCGGGTACGACAAGCATTGCACGGGGGAATTACTCGGAGAGCATCAATATCACCTCTCAGGACGAAGTGGGGCTGCTGGCAAGTGCCTTCAACACTATGGCAAGAAGTATCGAAGACCGTACGTCCCGCTTGCGTATTGCGGAAGAGCGCAGCCGCTTGCTGCTGGAGTCGGTTGGTGAGGGAATCTTCGGTATCAGTGAGGATGGCTTGATCAATTTCATCAACCCGGCGGCTACAAAGCTGCTCGGCTACGAGGCGGATGAACTTCTGGGCCAGAAGATCCACCCGATCATCCGTCACATCAAGACGGATGAATGCGAATATCCGATCGATGACTGTCCCATGTACAGCTCCTTTACCGAGGGGGCTCTTCATACCATCGAGGATGAAATCCTGTGGCGCAAGGATGGGACCAGCTTTCCGGTTCAGTACAGCAGTGTGCCTATCTTCAAGAATGGCAATCTGTCCGGGACAGTGGTGGTATTCCATGACATTACGCAGCGTTTAGAGACCCTCCAGGCGGTGGAGGATGCGCGCCTAACCGCTGAGGAGGCCACCCAGGCGAAGTCCGATTTTCTGGCCAACATGAGTCATGAGATCCGCACGCCGATGAATGCCATTATCGGTATGAGCCACCTGGCGTTGCAGACCGAACTCAACCGCAAGCAGCGCAACTATGTACAGAAGGTGCACCGCTCCGCAGAGTCTCTGCTGGGCATCATCAATGACATCCTCGACTTCTCCAAGGTAGAGGCAGGCAAGCTCAATATGGAACATATTGATTTCCGCATGGAGGACGTGTTCGAAAACCTGGCCAACCTGGTTGGCCTCAAGGCAGAGGAGAAGGGGCTCGAGTTGCTGTTTGATCTGCCGGTTGAACTGCCCACTGCGCTCATGGGTGATCCGCTGCGCCTGGGACAGATTCTGGTCAACCTGGGCAACAATGCGGTGAAGTTCACCAAACAAGGGGAGATTGTGATCGGCGTCGAGGTTGTCGAACAGGATGAGAGTCAGGTGAAGTTGCACTTCCTGGTGCGTGATACCGGCATCGGCATGGGGCCGGAGCAACAGCAGAGACTGTTCCAATCTTTTACCCAGGCGGACACATCCACCACCCGCAAGTTCGGTGGTACCGGATTGGGTTTGGCGATCTCGAAGAGGCTGGCCGAGTTGATGGGTGGTGAGATTTGGGCCGAGAGCAAAGAGGGTGTTGGCAGTACATTCCATTTCTCGATCCGTCTGGACAAGCAGCAGGGCGTCGTTTCCAAGCGCCGGACAACGGCAACCGTCCTGGGGGCGTTGCGGGTATTGGTAGTGGATGACAACGCCTCGTCCCGGGATATACTCAGCAGTATGCTGGCATCTTTCGGTCTACGCGTCGATCAGACTGGCAGCGGGAAAACCGCAATGGCCCAGTTGCAGGAGGCCAATGGCTATGATCCCTACAAGCTTGTGATCATGGACTGGAAGATGCCTGGTATAGATGGGATCGAAACCGTTCGCGCGATTCATTCCAACGCCGAATTGACTGAAGTGCCGACCGTTATCATGGTCACCGCCTACGGCCGAGAGGAGGCGAGCCAGGAAGCGGAGGCTGAGGGTGTGAACATCCACGGCTTCCTCACCAAACCGGTCACGCCATCGACCCTACTTGATGCCATTATGATAGCCATGGGGCACGGGGTGTCCAGTGAGGCCCGTTCCAGCAGTCGCCAGGAAGAGATGGCTGCCGATATCATCAGGCTGCGCGGCGCCAAGGTGCTGCTGGTGGAGGACAACGAAGTCAACCAGGAGGTGGCGCTGGAGCTGTTGAGTATAAATGGCATGAGTGTCGAGGTGGCAAATAATGGCCAAGAGGCACTGGATATGTTGGTGGAACAAGAGTTCGATGGCGTTCTGATGGATTGCCAGATGCCGGTGATGGACGGTTACACTGCGGCTAGAAAGCTGCGCTTGCTGGAACGGTTCAAGAACTTGCCTATTCTGGCAATGACCGCCAATGCCATGGCCGGTGACCGTGAGATGGTGCTTGATGCAGGAATGAACGACCACATCCCCAAGCCGATCAACGTCAACGAAGTGTTCCACACCATGGCCAAATGGATCACCCCATCACACCCTGAGGCAGCAGTAGCTACGGTGTTGCCGGAGGTAGCCCTTGAAGGCAAGGAAATTGACCTGCCAACACTGCCCGGTGTGGATCTGGAGTTAGGCCTGATGCGTGTTGTAGGCAACCGCAAACTCTACCTGGACTTGTTGCGGCGCTTTGTCACCCAACAAGCAGAAACCACTGCAAAAATTAAGCAGGCAATGACCGATGGGGACATTAATCTAGCCGAACGCCTGGCACATACTGTAAAAGGCGTATCTGGCAACCTGGGGGCTACTTCGCTGCAAGGCTTGAGTTCGGAATTAGAAGCAGCCATCAGTGCTAATGATGAAAGTAGAATTCAAGCAGCATTATTACCCTTCGGTGAAGCGTTGAATCAAATGATTGAAGCGATTGCTGCTGACTTGGTTAGCCGGAAGGAGGAAAGCACTGGAACAGGTATTGCTCAGGTAACACGCAGTGAAATTATACAAATTCTTGATGAAATGTGTGTACTACTGGCCGATGGTGATGGCGATGTCTTAGATCTGTTTTTCGACCAGCGAGAACAATTGGCCGGTTATGTCGAACAGTCTGATTTATCTCGACTTGAAAAACATCTCAATGATTTTGATTTTACCCAAGCCCTATCGGTTATAGACCAAATACAGGAAAAATTTGGAGAGTAATGTGATGAATGGAAAACCGATTATTTTGATTGTTGATGATACACCAGACAATATTGCTGTGTTGCGTGAGATTCTCAAGGATAGCTACAAGATAAAGATTGCGAATAATGGTGTCAGGGCATTGGAAATGGCAACCGCTATGCCAGCACCGGACTTGATCCTGTTAGACATCATGATGCCGGAGATGGACGGCTACGAAGTATGCCAGAGCCTCAAGGCCAATGAGACGACCCACGAAATCCCGGTTGTTTTTTTGACAGCCAAAGCCGAGGTCAGTGATGAGACCAAGGGGCTGGCCATGGGTGCAGTGGACTACATTACAAAGCCCTTTAGTCCGCCCATCGTTCTGGAACGGGTCAAGACCCAGTTGACCCTAAAAGAGGCCCGGGATTTTCTGAAATACCAGAATGAGATCCTAGAAGAGAAGGTGCAGGAACGTACCCAGAAGATGGCAAAGTTGCAGGATGTCGCCATGGTGTCCATGGGTGCCCTGGCCGAAACCCGTGACCCGGAGACCGGAAATCATATTCGCCGCACACAACACTACGTAAAGATACTGGCTGAAAAACTCAAAAATCACCCCCGTTTCGCTTCGTTCCTCACTCCAGAAAACATCACGCTGCTATTTAAGACCGCACCGTTACACGATATCGGAAAGGTGGGGGTACCTGATCACATCCTTCTAAAACCGGGCAAATTGACGACGGAGGAGTTCGATGAGATGAAGCGGCACACCACCTATGGACGGGATGCCCTCGCGGCTGCGGAAAGGGTAATGCAGGGCGAGGATGATAACTTTCTGATATTTGCCAAGGAGATCGCATACAGCCATCATGAGAAATGGGATGGTTCCGGTTATCCGGAAGGTTTGGCGGGGGATGATATTCCCATATCTGCGCGATTGATGGCAGTGGCGGATGTCTACGATGCGTTGATCAGCCGTCACGTCTACAAGCCGCCGTTTCCCCACGAAAAAGCCGTGGCAATTATTCAGGAGGGCAAGGACAGTCATTTTGATCCTGATATGGCTGATGCCTTTATGGAGACTGCTAATGATTTTTATTCAGTTGCTCGGCAATACGTCGATTCCGAGGAAGATGTTGAAGCGAAGGCCGGTGTTACCTGACTTAAAAGATGGTATTAAGCCCATGAGTCCCAAACGGCATTGGGGTTAGTTCTAACATTCCAACATTAGCGCTAATCCGGTGTCACCCGCACCGCACAGTATTTGAACTCGGGAATCTTGCCGAAAGGATCCAGTGCGTCATTGGTCCGTAGATTGGCCGCCGCCTCCTGGTAGCAGAAGGGGATAAACAGCTCACCACGACGCAGGCCGGGATCGCATCGGGTCAGAGGAGGTCGAAGCCTCCGTCTGCCCACAGCACCGTACGTACGGGTTCGTATACGGCTCCTCACGCAAGTGATATCCAATGATGAAGTTCAAACCAATGCGGTAACTCCTTGTCTGAACGTATAGCCTGTCCTTTTTC
>JBEVXT010000379.1:0-10070 GCA_040505955.1 Sedimenticola sp.
GTGTGGGGCTTCCCCATGTGAGAGTAGGTCACTGCCAGGCTTTAATTTAAAAACCCCAAGTCCTTATAGGCTTGGGGTTTTTTCTTTGCGTGATGGGTAAATGAGAGACCTGCCTGAGAGTAGCTGTCGCTCCCATCCATACATGGCCTCTGCGACATGTGGTCATCCTGACCAAATCTGATACAGTTCCATCTGTTAAAAATGATGGTATTGAGATGATCTACTACAAGATTCAGCCGAGTTGGCCAGAGGCCCACCTCTTTTCAGTCGAGCTACGAATTCCACAACCAGATCCTGAGGGGGCCACACTCTCTCTTCCGGCGTGGATTCCAGGCAGTTACATGATTCGTGACTTTGCCAAAAATATTGTCTCCCTGTCGGCATCTTGTAGTGGTCTCAATATGCAGGTGGAAAAGCATGACAAGCAAACTTGGCGGTGTGTACCATGTCATGGTGAACTTGTTATTAGTTACACCGTTTACGCTTGGGATCTTTCCGTGCGGAGCGCGCATCTCGACACTACCCACGGTTACTTCAACGGCACCACTGTTTTCCTCAGTGTAGCCGGTAATGAAGGGCTGCCGTGCAGTGTTGAGGTACTGCCGCCTGTAGGAGATGCTTACAGTGACTGGCGAGTTGCCACCACACTGCCAGTGGCGGATCAAAGAGAACCTCTCAGTTTCGGTAAGTTTCTTGCCGCCAATTACAACGAGCTGATCGACCATCCGGTTGAAATGGGCCTGTTTACCCACGCATCATTTGATGTTCGGGGTACAGCACACGAGATAGCGATCAGCGGTCGCCACTCAGCGGATATAGAGCGGCTCTGCAGTGATCTTAAACCTATCTGCGAAACCCACATCGATCTGTTCGGTGAACTGCCTGGTATGGAGCGTTACCTGTTTCAGGTGATGGCAGTGGGTGATGGCTATGGTGGGTTGGAACACAGCTCGTCCACCTCACTCATCTGCAAACGGGATGACCTCCCTTCTCGTGGAATATCAAAGGTAACCAATGGTTACCGTCAATTTCTTGGGCTCTGCAGTCATGAGTATTTTCACCTGTGGAATGTCAAACGTATTCGCCCAAGGGTTTTTCAGGAGGCGGATCTATCCGAAGAGGCTTATACCCGGTTATTGTGGCTGTTTGAAGGAGTTACTTCATACTACGATGATCTCGCGTTATTGAGGAGTGGCCGCATTGATGCTGACGGTTATCTGGAACTGCTGGCCCAGGTGATCACCCGGGTTTTTCGCTGTGGTGGGCGCCAAAAACAGACGGTTGCAGAATCAAGTTTTGACGCATGGACAAAATTCTACAAGCAGGATGAAAACGCACCCAATGCTATTGTCAGCTACTACTCAAAAGGCGCACTTGTCGCTCTGGCGCTGGATCTCACGATTCGCAGGGAGAGTGAAGGCAGGTATTCACTTGATGATGTAATGCGTGGCCTCTGGCAGCGCCATGGGGTCACTGGGATCGGTATAGAGGAAGGTGATATAGGCCCCATTATAACCGCTATAGTGGGCGTTGATTGTACGGACTTTCTCACCCTGGCCCTGGATACCACAGAAGACCTTCCAATGGCGGGGCTGCTTGAGACTTTTGGCATAGGCTTCCGCCTTCGCCAAGCCTATAACTCTCAGGATGTTGGAGGAGTGAAAAATGGGGCGGACAAGGAGGCGGCTTCTTTGAAGGTGTCTGGTGTCCACTTTCGTCGCCACACTCTTGGTGTCGAACTGACCCATGTGCTTGATGGTGGTGCCGCTCAGGCTGCTGGACTATCGGCGGGAGATATTGTTCTGGCAGTGGATGGAATTCGTACAACAGAGAAGAGTTTTACCCTGCAGGTTGGGGCCGACAGCAATGCTGAAGTAAAAGTGATATATGCTTTCAGGCGTGATGAGTTGATGTTCTTTGATCTGACGCCCCAGGCGGCACCTCTTGATACCTGTGACCTATGGCTCATGGAAGGTGTGGGTGAAGCGTTGTTGAAAAAACGATGTGGCTGGCTCTATTCAGCAATGGTGAATGAGGGAAAATGACTACTGGGAATATTTGGGGGATGCCACTCTGACAACCTCCTCCACTACGCAGATGCAATATCAGATTGTTACACTGCTGGCTGATGGTAGCTTTCATTCCGGCGAAGAGATGGCGGAGATGTTTGGTGTCAGCCGCACTGCGATCTGGAAGCAGCTAAAGACAATCCGGGAGCAGTGGGGCTTGGAGGTGTTTGCTGTGCGCGGCAAGGGTTACCGGCTGGCGCAGTCTCTGGAGTTGCTTGATCAGGAGAAGATAGGGCAGGGACTCACCCCTACCGCTCAAAAACTGCTCTCCAGATTGAAGATAGAGGGCTGTATCGACTCCACCAATAGCCAGCTGATGGATGCGGGTGCCGCTGGGATGGCGTCAGGGTGCGCCTGTTTGGCAGAGCAGCAGAGCGCTGGCAGGGGACGGCGTGGCAGGAAGTGGGTATCGCCTTTCGGCAGCAACATCTATCTCTCACTGCTGTGGCGCTATAGTCTTGGCATAGCTCACCTGAGCGGCCTCAGCCTCGCTGTTGGTCTGGGCGTTGTCCGCAGCCTTGAGCTGCTGGGTGTCAGTGGAGTCGGCCTGAAGTGGCCAAATGATGTACTCTACCAGGATCAAAAACTTGCTGGCTTGTTACTGGAGGTCGCCGGGGAACAGGGGGGGCCGAGTCGAGTAGTTGTCGGGTTGGGTCTCAATACCTCGTTGAGTGGACGGCAGGGGGCAGATATTGACCAGCCGTGGATAGATTTGGCACAGGTACCCGGGGGGCGTTCTATCTCTCGAAACCACTTGGCGGCCGCAGTGCTGTCACAGCTGTTGGAGACCATGGAGCAGTTTGGGCGGGACGGTTTGGCGCCACTGCTGCAGGAGTGGCATCGGCGTGATCTCTACTATGGTAGAGCAGTCACCCTCTATACCGGAGCACAACCTATTGAGGGTATACATCGGGGTATCGATATTACAGGAGCGCTGCTGCTGGAGGAGAACGGATCGATCACTGCTTATCATGGTGGTGAAGTGAGCTTGCGTCCCAGCGGGAGCAGTGGGGGTGCGGTGATTGGTTTGAAGCGGGTTTAGGATATGTCGGTAACACAAGATATCTTGCTGATTGATGTTGGTAATACCAATATCAAGTGGGCCTGGATGTCACTGCCTGACAGAGTGCTGGAGATTCACAGTACCTCCCATCGCGATATTTCAGTGGAGGAGCTTGGCGCGGGCTTTCAGCAGCGGGGCGCTGCACCGAGCAGGGTGCTGATAGCAAATGTTGCCGGTAAGGAGCTTGAGCGGGGGTTGAGTGGATGGATAAATACGTCTTGGGGTTTGCATCCCGAGATCATTGTTCCACAAGCGAAAGCGTTTGGTGTGATCTTGGCTTATCGTCAGCCACAACAGCTGGGGGTTGATCGTTGGTTAACACTTATAGCCGCTCATCGGGTAAATGGATGCCCCGTCTGTGTGGTAGACAGCGGAACGGCTATCACAGTGGATGTCGTGGATAGCACGGGCAGACATCTTGGCGGCCTGATCCTCCCCGGATCTGATCTGATGCGTAAGGCTTTACTCTCCGGCACCAGGATACCCACAGCAGAGCCGCCTGTGACTATCGACCTGCTGGGTGAAGATACCGCCAGCTGTATCGCTTCCGCCTCACTGCATGCAACTGGCGCTTTGGTGGACAGGGTGGTGGTACACACTAGGTCGATGATCGGTGTGACGCCAAAGCTGATATTTACCGGTAGTGGTGCACCACTGCTGATGAGCGCTGTTGAGCACCCAGGCGAGCTGGTTCCAGACTTGGTGATGCAGGGCCTGAAACAGGTGGCTGAAGAGGGTGAGCTGTCATGAAGTGGATTTTTATCCTGATACTGCTAGTCAACCTGGCTGTTTTCGGCTTGGGATATCAGAGCGAGCTTTCCAGCCCGGAGATGGTTGAAGTGGTGTATCCGGTGGTTGGTAATCTGCGTTTGCTTTCCGAAGTGGAGCCGGCGGTTGATGCTGTCGCGGCACTTCAGGATCAGGCCCCGCAGAAACCATTTGTGGAAGATGAGGTGAAGGCGACTCCACCAGTAGAGATGACCAAAGAGATTGAGCTGGAGACACAGGAAGAGAGTGCAACAGAAGTAGCAGAGGAACCACCCCGGGCTTCAATCATCCCCTCCCCTGAAGAGGGCGAAGCTGCAACACTAGCTGCTGATGATCCAGAGAGTATGGTGGAGCCTGAGCCTGAACCCGAGCCTGAGGAGGTTGTTGAAGAGACAACAGCGTTCGGTTTGGCTACCGACACATCAACCGATCCGACCGAAGTGCCCGTACCCATAGCAGCAGTTGAAGCGCTGGCTTCACCACCTGATGCAGTCGGGATGGTGTGTGGTGCTTACGGCCCGTTTGAAAAGGGTTCTGAAACAAGACAGGTTGCAGATCGCATGTACCTGCTGGGCTTGGACTCTTCGCTGCGCCAGGAGAGCTACAGCAAGACCGTCGGCTACTGGGTAATGATCCCACCGCTGGAGAGCCAGCAGGCAGCGATTCAGACGGTTCAGGAGCTGAAAGAGATGGGGATCGAGGATATCAGGCGTTTCTTCCGGGGTAACTATCAGCACGGCGTCTCCCTGGGCGCTTTTACCCACAAGAGTAATGCCGATAACCGTAAAAGCTCACTGGTCGCCAAAGGGTATCAGGTGGTCATCAAACCGAGGATAAGCGAGAGGCAGGCCTTCTGGCTGGACTATCGTGATGGTGCCGGGGCGGGCACTGCGCTGTTTGAAGAGCTGCTAGAGCAGTATCCGGAACTTGATAATCAAATATACCCCTGCTCACGCATTGTCACATCGTCTGGAATCAACTAGAATTGCCCGCTCAAATATGCCGGTGTAGCTCAGTTGGTAGAGCGCCTCACTTGTAATGAGGATGTCGTGGGTTCGACTCCTATCACCGGCTCCATATAAAACAAAGGCTTAGCGCAACTGCTAGGCCTTTTTTATTGCTTGTGGCGAGTAAAAGGCGCACCTGAAAACACGAAAATGTGAGAAAGGATCCTGATGTGTAGTGTAGCGCGTCGCATAGTTTACGACGCTTCGACACTAGAGCTACGATCAGCTAGAACAGTGTGAGGGGTACTCCGGGGTCAATGTCATTAACTTAAGCTTAATACCATGGTCATCCCTGCATAGGTTGGAACCCAGTGGTCGAACTTCCCTCTTTCCCGTCATACCCGCGCAGGCGGGTATCCAGCGCTACGGAGCGCTGTCCCCTGGATTCCATCCTTAGGTCCGTAAACGGTGCATCCCTGCACCACTACTCCCGCCTACGCGGGAATGACAAGCCTGAAGTGTACGGGGAATTTTCCACCTAAGTTAATGGCATTGACTCCGGGGTGGGGTGTATTCTCGCACTTGTCGTTCCAGATTATTAGCTCCCTGGCGGGCATCAATCAACGTACCACCCAGTAAATGGAACAAAAGAAAACAAATGTAGTGCCATAATGGCACTGAAAAATACTTATCTGATTGATTTTATTAGATAATTGTTTTAATAAGTGCAAACATGGGCTAAGCCGTGAACAATGCTATTTCAGCTATACCAATCATTTCACTGCACTGCAAGAGGTTGGCGCTTGTAGCTACATGCCGTCATTGTGGAGCAACAGGTTTCTCAATGCCCGATTCTCTGTTAACCTGATAACTACAAGGAATATCATTCTTTAGTGGGATACTGGATCCCTTACGTTTCTGCCAAGTGATATATTCCAAAGACAAACTGAAACAGGAAATTTGGCGGCTTATGTCAGAGAAGTACCAGCAATATAATCGGCTGTTAAAGGAAATGAATAATCCAACATTGTACATATTTTCAGGTTTACCTGGAGCAGGTAAATCAACACTCGCTCAAGAACTATCTCAACAGACTGGTTTTGTGTACTTGAGAATTGATACTGTCGAGCAAGTACTAAAAAATCTTTTCAATTTCAAAGTGGAGGGCGAAGGTTATCGCTTGTCATATCGTATTGCTCAGGATAATTTAAACCTTGGATTAAGTGTAATAGCTGATTCATGTAATCCAATTGAGCTTACTCGCTCAGAATGGAATGAGGTTGCAATTGAATCTAAAGCATCCTTTATTAATATTGAGGTGGTTTGCTCAGATATTTCAGAACACAGAAAGCGTGTTGAAAATCGAGACTCAACGATTGAGGGTCTCAAATTACCAACTTGGAAAGATGTCGAAAATAGAGAATATCATACGTGGTTTAATGAGAGGTTAGTAATAGATACTGCTGGTAAAACAGTAAGCGAAAGTGTTCAGGAACTATTGGTTGGCTTGAGTACCGACGAAAATCATTTAACCATGCATTGCGCTGGACTCGCTGCGCTCACGCGGTGAATGCGGTGTTATGGTGCAAAAGAAATAGGAGCCCTCGAAAATGGCAAGAACTGTAGAAGATATTGAGAAGGCAATCACGCAATTGCCACAAAGCCAGTTACGACAATTTCGTGCTTGGTACGAAAAGTTTGATGTAGACTCTTGGGATGAGCAAATAGAAAAAGATGTTGCTGCCGGAAAACTGGATACCTTTGCAGAAGCAGCTATTGCTGACCACAAAGCCGGGAAATCACAGAAAATATGATTCATTTTGCCAGTCCATCATTTTGGTCTGCTTATGAGTCACTTCCTATTTCAGCGCAAAGGATAGCAGATAAGAATTATAAGATTCTCAAGGATAACCCTAAACATCCATCTCTTCATTTCAAGAAGATCAGGCGCTATTGGGTTGTTCGTTCCGGAATTCGCTATCGAGCATTAGCAGTAGAGGTCGCGGATGGCTTACTTTGGTTTTGGATTGGAAGCCACGCAGAATACGATAAACTCATTAAGCCATAACATGATCCATACAGCGGACAGCAAAAAGCGCTACGTCTTTTGCTTGAGCAAAAGCTACACCACTGTTTGCTGCCGCTGATGGGCGACGCTAGTCGTTACAGATAGTTTGCTGAAATCAATAACTGCAGTTTTGGAGATAAAATGAAATCCTGGACTATTCACTGCCTAAACTCTCGCAGCGCACTAACTCCCAACATGGAAAGGGTTAAAGAGGCAATATCAAATGTTCACTCCAGAACATTTGGATCTGTGCCTGAAATACCTTTGGATATTGTGGTAGAGGCTGTGGTTAACGGTGGTATTCCCGAAACGGGGTATTGTGGTTATAGTCCAAGACCGGGAGTCATCTTTCTTAGTATCGATCCCTCAAATGAAAATCTAAAATCTCATCTGGGTGTGTCACTGGAGCGAGTCATTGCACATGAGCTTCATCATGCGTTGAGGTGGGATTCCATAGGTTACGGTAGTACTTTGGTTGAGGCCATAGTATCCGAAGGTTTAGCCGGGCGCTTCAGTCAAGAACTGTATGGAAATGAACCAGAGTTATGGGAGGCTGCTTTGTCTTCTCTTGAAATCAGTAAATATTTAAAACAAGCGATACAAGAGTCAGATGCTGACAACTATGATCACCACCGTTGGTTCTTTGGAGATGGTGATATACCTAGATGGGCTGGCTATACTCTGGGGTGGGAGTTAGTAGGTAATTTATCTGGTGATTTAACAGGGCTAAAGCCATCTGAGATGATAGCTACACCTGCTATAGAATTTACAGATTCTCTAGCTACTCTGGCTTTGAAATACGAACAATCAATAAAGAACTAACAAGTGACGTCTAACCAAAACCTGTGCGCGGACATCGGGGGTATTGCCTCAGATTCCCGCTGTGTGTCAAATGCGGGTGATGTAGACGTTATACGCTTAAGGATTGATACTCATGCAAGAACTATTGTTTTGCTGTTCCACTGTAGATGATGTAGATGCGATGCGATCCTTTCTGAAAGAGCACGGTTCAAATGAATGGAACTATCTCCCCGAGGAAGGTATTACAAAAGAGTTGGGAGAAGTGGTCGAAGGGAAAGCCGTTGCTCTGATAGCAGAACTTGATAGTCAAATGGTTGGGTTTGCTATTTTGTATCCAAGGTTCAATCGTTTTCCTGAATACACGGGTTCTGATATTTCTATAGAGAAAACTGGATATATAGGTGATGTTGTCGTTCACCGGGAATATACTGGAAAAGGAATTGGCACTAAATTAATAGATGAAGCAAAGGTAACCTTGTTGAAGTACGGTGTCTCAGAGATATACATTGATTGCCATGAGGAGAACGCAGCATCTCGGGGAATGGCGAGGAAAGCTCGGTTTAAGGAGATTTCACTTTACTTTGATCCAACGCGCCGGTCGGTTGGATCATGCAGGACTTGGGTTGGTCTCTTTTCTTCTACAAACAGCGTATAACAAGCTTGCAGTCGGACTGCACCGCTTGTACCTCGCTCCGCGCCACTGAAGCGTGGTGCTATGCTTAAAAAAGAAACATTAGTCATGTCAGAAATCAATCAACTCATCCTGTTGGCTGAATACAATCAGTTAATGAATAAGCGGCAATATGCAGCAGCAGCCAATCTATCAAAGGATCAACTGTGTGAGGATAGGGGAGCATTTTTTAAGTCTGTACTGGGGACTCTCAACCACATATTGGTTGGCGATATTATTTGGCTTAAGCGATTTGCGGCGCATACTTCAAGTATTGAATCATTGTCATATGTCCTTGAAATGGACAAGCCAAGTAAATTAAACTCAATATTATTCGCAGAATTTGGCGGCTTAAAAGAGGAGCGAGAAAAAATTGATGAGGCTATTCTTCAGTGGATTAAAAGTTTAAGCGAAGATGATTTATATGGGTGTATTGCATACATAAATATAGCAGGCAGCTCATTTAACAAGTCTTTTGTTAGCTTGATCCATCATTTATTTCTTCATCAAGTTCACCATCGGGGCCAAGTAACAACTCTACTTTCTCAATGCGCTGTGGATTTTGGTGAAACAGATCTTATTGAAATAATCAATGAATGCAGTGTAAAATAATAAGCTCCACGGGAAAGCTAACACTTTGGTTATTTATAAGTTAAGTATCTCATACTAACCAAG
This sequence comes from Sedimenticola sp., assembly GCA_040505955.1. GTDB lineage: Bacteria > Pseudomonadota > Gammaproteobacteria > Chromatiales > Chromatiaceae > Vondammii. The sequence goes on from JBEVXT010000379.1 coordinate 9,062, forward strand.
TGGCTTCGTTATAGTCTCTGGAAGGGTTGGCAGCCCCTGAGCTTAAGTGCTAGGTGAAATATCATACGCAAAGTAGCGTCAATATTGTGAATTAAGGGTTTAATTACAGATGTTATACTCATCATTTCATGAGAAATTTCCTGCAATAGCAGAAAAGGAAACTCGCTCAGTTACAATTATTAATAACCCGGAATTACCCAGTGATACTTATGTATTATTGGAGTCTTATTGTAGTGATGCAGATTGCGACTGTCGCCGTGTATTTTTAAGTGTTCTGTCAGAGAAGCGAAGTAAAATATTAGCTGTAATAGCTTTCGGTTGGGAAAAGAAAGCGTTTTATGCAAAATGGTTAGGAGGCGGCGATCCGCAAAGCATTAAGGAAATACAAGGGCCTGCATTGAATCTGGCAAGCCCACAATCTGAATATGCCTCATCACTTTTGAAGTTAGTAAGTAGTGTTGTTTTGAAAGATAGCAAGTATGTTACTAGATTAAAAGATCACTATAAAATATATAAACAGAATATCAGAAAAAATATTCAAGATGAAGAGAGCACTGATAACAGCAACATTGTGCCGTTCTCTCGGAATATTGGACGTAACATGGCATGCCCATGTGGGTCTGGCAAGAAGTTCAAGAAATGTTGCCTAACAAAAACATAAATATGACTCGCTTAACTTTTGCGGCATTGTGATTTTATCGGATTCTGCTAACTTCATGGTGTTTTCAGTTTCTGTTGTGTAAATGCGCGGTCAAGTTATGTTAACGTTAGATGCCGATAACCAAGAAATCGAGCGCTGAAATGATTTCATCTCGAAGTTGGGTCAATGATTATTTTTGATGCTTAAGTGCAGGTAATAGGCGCATTCATCACTTGGTGGGTGAGTAGAATAAACATCTCATCATCTACCTTCTTACGGAATGCCATTAACTTAGGTGGAAAATTCCCCGTAAACTTCAGGCTCGTCATTCCCGCGTAGGCGGGAGTAGTGGTGCAGGGATGCACCGTT
>JBEVXT010000380.1:0-3904 GCA_040505955.1 Sedimenticola sp.
TAACCGGCATCCACTGCAGCACGGGAGGCACCAATGGCGGCATTGAGCTTGTCCGCCACAGCTTCCAGCAATTTGAAGTTTTCACCGTTGCCCATACCACGGCCGCCGGAGATAACGACAGAGGCGCTGGTAAGCTCAGGTCGTTCTGATACGGTCAACTCCTGGCCCATGAATTGGCTCTTCTCAAACGCCACTTCAGGCTCCAGGGTCTCGAGCTCAGCGCCCCCCCCCTCAGCAGACGCTGCCTCAAAGGCAGTGGTTCTGATGGTGATCAGCTTGATTGAATCACTGCTATGTACCGTTGCCAGTGCATTACCTGCGTAGATCGGCCGGACAAAGGTATCTTCACTCTCGATGGCGATAACATCGGAAATTTGTGCCATATCCAATAGTGCAGCCACCCGTGGCAGGAAATTTTTGCAGATAGAGGTGGCCGGTGCCAGCAAGTGGTTGTAGTTGGGTGCCAGATGCGTCACCAACAGTGACAGAGACTCTGCCAGATGGTGACCATAACGGGCATCATCGGCTACCAGTACTTTGCTGATTCCAGCCACAGAGCATGCTGCATCAGCCACACCCCGGCACCCCTCCCCCGCTATCAGAAGATGGATATCATCTCCCAGCAATGTAGCAGCGGTAACGGTATTGAGGGTCGACTCCTTGAGTTGAGCATTATCGTGCTCGCCGATTACCAGAATGCTCATGCAATCACCTTCGCTTCATTACGCAGTTTTTCCAACAGCTCACCCACATCCGCTACTATGACGCCCGCCTTACGCTGTGACGGCTCAGTCACCTTTACAGTCGTCAACCCGGAAGTAATATCGATACCGGTATCACCTACTGCAATCACCTCCAGTGGCTTCCTCTTTGCTTTCATGATGTTCGGCAACTTAGCATAGCGTGGTTCGTTGAGTCGCAGGTCTGCGGTTAGCACTGCCGGTAGCTGAAGCTGCACAGTTTCAAGACCGCCATCGACCTCACGGGTAACAGAGAGAGCCCCCTCCGCCACCTCCACTTTTGAGGCAAAAGCCCCCTGAGGCCAGCCAAGCAGTGCAGAAAGCATCTGGCCGGTCTGATTGCTGTCATCGTCGATCGCCTGCTTGCCAAGAATAACGATATCCGGCTGCTCCCTCTCCACCACCATCTTGAGCAATTTTGCTACCGCCAGGGGCTGCAATGGATCATCACTCTCAACCAGAATAGCCCTGTCCGCTCCCAAAGCGAGAGCGTTGCGCAGGGTCTCCTGACTCTGCTTCGGCCCCATGGAGACAGCGATCACCTCATCCGCCTTACCCGCCTCTTTCATCCGTATCGCCTCTTCCACCGCAATCTCGTCAAAAGGATTCATCGCCATCTTGACATTAGTGGTATCAACATCGGAACCATCGGCCTTAACACGTATCTTGACGTTGTAATCCACGACACGTTTGACTGCAACCAGGACTTTCATCTGGCATATCTCCCCTGTTTATTTGCACACATTCTCAGATAATACACAGCACCGGGTCAATATCCGCAGAGCCGGTATGACGCGTATACCTACTTTATGGTCGTCTCCATATTCAACGGTACCCCAGAGATTCAGCATACTTCCAGACTGATTTACAGGGTCGATCCCACTGGGCCAGGATGCTGCCCGAATGGACACCAGAAGAACTCTGGATGGACCACATGGGAAATTGCCCCGTCAAGGTAACCTAGTATAATTATATTTACGTTAACGTAAACGTTAATTTACACCCAACAACATGCCGCGCTTGGCATCGGCAGAGAATAAACCGCAGTGAGAATAATCAGGTGATCAGAAGCCGGAGTAAATAATTATTGACGGTTGGTAATATTAGTATATAATTATTTTCAATTCTTGCTTCACGTGAAAACAGCTACGTGATCATTGAACCATGTACAGGTCGATAGAGCATGACCAAAGGCAGTATCGTAGTAGTGCCGTGTTCTCTTGCCCTCATGAACCTCCATCCTCCTTTGGTGGTATTCTTCAGCCCGACTTCCTCAGTCGGGCTTTTTTTTTGGGCGCTTTCCGTCTCCTTATATATAATCCTTAATCCTCATCTCCACATAAGTCCTGTATCCAATCTTATTTATGATCAAACTACCTGACCGCGACCAGATCTACGCTGCATCCGAGGGTGTAGTGGGGGGCTTTACATTTGATGAGAGTGTCGCCTCTGTCTTTCCCGACATGATAAAGCGCTCTGTGCCCGGCTATGCCACCGTCATTGGTATGAGCAGTGTCCTTGCAGCCGAGTATGTTCAGCCTCATACAAACTGCTATGACCTGGGATGCTCTCTGGGAGCCACCGCCCTCTCCATGCAGCGCGGCATTCGGGCTGAGGGGTGCCGCATCATGGCCGTAGACAACTCGGCAGCGATGCTGGAGCAGGCTAAAGCGCATATCAGCAGCAGCGGGGATGGTGTGCCAATAGAGCTGCTCTGTACCGATATTCAGACGGTTGAAATCAACAATGCCTCCCTGGTGACCCTCAACTTCACCCTTCAGTTTATCCCTGTGGCAGAGCGCCTGCCGCTGTTGCGGAAGATCTATCAGGGACTCCAGCCCAGCGGCGTACTGGTGCTATCGGAGAAGATCACTTTTAATGATCCGGAAGAGGAGCAACTGCAGATGGAGATGCACCACGCCTTCAAACGTGCCAACGGCTACAACGACCTGGAGATAAGCCGTAAACGCAGCGCCCTCGACAATGTGCTGATACCGGAGACACTGAAAACGCACAGAGAGCGGCTGAATGAGGCTGGCTTCAATCAGGTCAACCTCTGGTTTCAGTGTTTCAACTTCATCTCACTGGTTGCCCGTAAGTGATCAATTACACTCCACTTATACAACAGATGAGGGGTACCGCCCTGGAACCCTGGGGCGAGCTTCTTCCCCAGCAAGTGGAAACAGCGCTAAAACGGGATCGGCATGGTAATTTTGCCCGTTGGCTCGATGCCATCGAACAGCTCCCACCAGCACAGCCAGGCCATATCGAACTTAATCAGGCTGCGGTGGGTATAGCCAGTGCCTGCGGGCTAAGCGATAAGCAGCTGGCTCAGACCAGACAGCTGCTCAAAGAACTCCACCCGTGGCGTAAGGGCCCGTATCGGCTCCACGGTATCGATATTGATACCGAATGGCGTTCGGACTGGAAATGGGATCGGCTGGCAAACCGGATCACGTCGCTCACAGGACGCACCGTACTGGATGTAGGCTGCGGCAACGGCTACCACTGCTGGCGTATGGTGGGGGCTGGCGCCGACCTTGTCATCGGCATCGATCCTACACAACTGTTCCTTGCCCAGTTCCTGGCAGTCCGCCACTTCCTCGGGAAGAGTTATCCGATATACCTTCTGCCTCTGGGAATAGAGCAGCTGCCAGCTAATCTGCAGGCGTTCGACACCGTCTTCTCCATGGGTATTCTCTACCACCGCCGCTCTCCCATCGACCACCTCTATGAGCTTAAAGGCTGCCTGCACCAAGGAGGAGAGCTGGTGCTTGAGACACTGGTGATTGAAGGCAAAGAGGGAGAGGTGCTGGTGCCCAACGGTCGCTATGCCAAGATGCGTAACGTCTGGTTTATTCCCACCCCGGCGACACTCTGTGGCTGGCTGCGACGCTGTGGTTTCAGGAACGTGCGACTGGTGGATGTCACCGCCACCACGGTAGAGGAGCAGCGAAGAACCGAGTGGATGCAGTTTGAGTCTCTCTCCGACTATCTCGACCCCGCCAATCCACAACTGACCATAGAGGGCCATCCCGCCCCGCAGCGGGCAATCATACTGGCGGAATCACCCTGAGTGCGTTTCATTAACACTTTGTAGGAGCGAACTTGTTCGCGAAGAACACATTTCAGAGTCCATCGCGAACAAGTTCGCTCCTACAAAT
>JBEVXT010000380.1:4004-6591 GCA_040505955.1 Sedimenticola sp.
CATGCAGGCTGTCGCTGTGAGACCAGAAATCCTCACTGGTACGGCGTACTGCATAACGATCGAGCAGCCGCTGGTAATCACCCTCTCCCTTCATTGCCGCCAGCTCATCGACAAAACCGGCCACCTGTGAGGGCTCCATCCTTAATAAGAGGTTGGGGTAGGAGCCAAGCACACCTCTGGCAGCAGTCAGGGTGTCCTCTGCAGGCAGGCGGCGCAACTTTTCCAGGGCGATATAGGCGATATTGCTGTGGGCATTATTGTGCATCAGGCTATAGAGCTGCTGCCTGCCATCGATAGCGGAGACAGTGATAAGTGTAAATTGTGGCATCAGATTGACCGGCGCACCCGTCAACTTGTTCAGACGAGAGAGAGGCTGCTCCCACCCCTCCCCGCCAAGCTGATACTTATGGGAGAGGGCCGCACCAACATGACCACTGAGTTTCTCCAGCAACTCAGACATGGGATTATCGCTGCTAAAGGTGATCCCAGACTCCTGATCAAGCTCAAGCTGCCGGTCGTTGAGAAAGGTACGTACTTCGAAATGGGCATCACGGTACCAGTGGCGCCACATCCGCTTTCGCTCCTCTTTCGGCAGCAGCATCAGAAAGTTGAACTCTCCATCAATACGCAGAAAATCCATATAGAGCCGGGTATTGAGCTGGTGATTAAGATTGCCGTAGATATCGAATCCCGCCACCAGAAGATAGTGAATCCGCTCCAGCAGATTGTAGCTGATCAGCCAGACACTTTGGGGCTTCTCACCAAGCAGCCCCTGAGAGACCACGGCACTGTCAAAGTGTCGAAACACCGTCAGTGCTGAATTGCTGTTCAGGGTATCTCCCCCATTCCATACCAACTGCAGATTGACGTCTTCAGGTGAAGCGAACCGATGGCGGAGATACTCCCGCTTCGCCCTCAAAAATCCCCGGCGCTGTACCTGATACTTGAGCCAGTTGCTCACAGCTAAAGCATTACCGCTGTCAGCCGCTGGCAGTCGTAGGTAGTCACCCAAGCGGGCGAGCATCTCATCACCATCTTCCCGGATTATGGTGCTGTCTGGATCGAGGAAGAAGACCCAGAAGTGATCCTGAATCACATTCAGCGCCACCTGGCCCCGACACACCGGCCCCTTGATAAATCCGTTAATAAAGTAGCGGGCATCATCCAATAAAAAACGGTAGCGGCTCTGCACCGGTATCGCCTGAAACACCTTGAACGGATTTGCCGCTACCTTCTCCTTGTAAGATGGGAGTGAAGCGACGCTGTAGTCGGCATCCAGAAAAAGCTCACGCCAACGCGCCATACGGGCCGCTCCGAGAAGATAGGGCTGATGCGTTTTTGCCGTCGTTACGCTGCGCACCGGCTGCAGACGGTAGTAGAAAGGCTCACTCCCCGGATCGGAGAAGGGGCGGCGCCCGGCAATAATATCGATCGGTGCTCCCGCTGCGGTGCGAGAGCGCACCAGCTTAAACCAGCTTCGGCTCTGATCCCCTTCAAAATAGAGATCCGCCAGAAAGAGGTGCTCATACAGATAGCGGCTCATCAACTGCTCTTTGAATGAGTCACCGTTTAGAAACACCTCCCATTGAGCCGCCTGATCCAATAAACCGGGAGCGAGTTCAATGTTATCGTCACCAGAGCCGCCCTGGGCAACCCAACGCATCAGGGTACTGTTCTCGGAGTTATTCAGACTGGGTAAACCATAAGGCATACCCCACAATGGCTGCTTGGAAGCAAAGGCGTTGAATTCATCGACCGTCGGACACTGTTGACGGCGATCGAGGGCAAGGTCAAAACTCTTCGGAAGATGCTTCTCTTGCGGTAGGGGATTGTTCTGTTTCAGCGCCAGCATGGAAGCCATGAGACTCCCCACCAGGTTCTCTTTTCCACTGCCGCCATCTTCGCCAAGCACCTCATGAAAGCCCTTTTTGCGCCACTCGGCAGTGGAGTGGGCATCAATAAAGAGCCGTGTCACATTGGCAGGCATCAGAGAGGGGGGGTCATAAACCTCACTCTTGTGTCCCCCCCGGGTGATGCCTTCATAGGAGCTCATCTTCAGCTGGCAGGGGGCGTCATAACAGCCGTGGCAGACCACACAGCGCCGCTCAAGTATCGGCTTCACCTCTTTGTGATAATCCACCGGCTGATCCATCTCCCCGGTTGCGAGGATATCATCAAACCGACGCTCTAAATCAGCGCCCTCACCACCCGTCCAGGGTAGGAAATCACAAGCGCTCAGAAACAGCGTGGTGGTGAGGAGGAGCGTAACGAAGAAAAATCGGATCATAAATCACCTGCCTTGGTTGACATCCTATTGTTGCGATCAGCCAGCAACACGCTAACCTTATCAAATTTTCAGTCGAAATAAAGTTGTCTTTGACATGGGCTTGCTCGTGATTAGCTCCGAGGCGAGTCATTCGCGAACAAGTTTGCTCCTACTATCGACTTCAAAATTCCTGCACTGAGCCGATACACTTTTTGTTGACACACTACCCATAGGGATGTGCAATAGTTATCAGAGAGTGCTATGATCCGCGCCCTCTTAGATCATAGCTATTTGATTTTTAACTATTCAGCACCGCAAAGA
>JBEVXT010000381.1:0-8520 GCA_040505955.1 Sedimenticola sp.
ACCTATTGTGCTGCTCACATGCCTCTCCCAATACCTCCATAAAAAGGACTCTATCCCCATCATCGAGATAAATTGCCTCCTGCCCGTCACCCCGTGAGGTGACATGGTAAAGAGCACCGAAAAACTCTATGCGCAAAGGTCTAGCCATAAGGAACTACTCTACACATGAGTGATGCAAAATAAAAGACCTGATCCCGTTGTTTGCGTTGTTCTTTCGTTGTTCTTTCGTTGCTTTTCCGTTGTTCTTTCCGTTGTTCTTTGCCGTTGTTCTTCCTGGATGCGGCCCCGCCCTTGGCACGCGAGTTTGAGGCTCGCGTTGCCGTGGCGGTCAAGGCATGTGGACTCAGTGGACAGTTGGCCTTTTCGGGCGGTTCTACCCTGCGTTCAGTCTGGCCTGAAAATCGCCCACCACTACCAGGATTTCGTCGAACATCGGCACATCACCATAGAACATCTCCCGCTGCATACCTTCGTAATCGGCCTGCCAGGCTGGCCGGTCGGCCTCCGCAGGCACCAACCGCAACTGCCCAGGATTCAGCGCCGAGTAATCGACCCATGTATGTCGGAAAAAGACCTGGCGGTGGGCGGCGATCCGATCGAACAGATCGAGATCCCGTGCAGCCTCATCGCCTACACCAGCGAGGATCAAGCGATGGAGGTCGTAGTAGTGGCGAGCCATGGCTTGCCGGTGCCCCCCCTGGCTTCCGGCCGAAAGGTTTCTTCGTGCAGGAGCATCGCCTTCTCCCAGAAGGTACGTCTCGGCATAACCGACCGAACGCGTGCCCCCGGCTCTGACAGCAAATCCGGAAAGGCGTCGCTGATATAGGGTCTGACGTCGATGGATTCGGCAGGATCCGTGTCCGATCGGGCACCCATTTCGATCTTCACGGCACGACGAAGATAGGCGGCCTGCTCTGGGAAGGCCGTCGGATAGAACAACAGCAAAGTCTGTCCATCTGGATCGTCGGGGTCAGGCTCAAGCGTCCATTCGAGCGTCTCTGGCAGATCCGATGAGATCACGTCGATGAGCGCCGGATGAATCCTGTCGCTGACACATTGCTGGCAGGCCACCCTCAGCGCCTTGAGGCGTTTTTGTGTCTGTTTCTTGCTGGGTGCACTTTCCGGGGCATTGTCGCCACCAAAACCCAAGGCACCCCGGTCGATGACGATATCGATATCTTCGGAAAAGCGTTCGATGAGGTTCCAGCACTTGGATAATGATGTGCCGCCCTTGAACGTCAAGTGTTCACCCCATTCGGGTAGATCGAACAATTTGCGCAGGGTCCAGCAAACCCAGAAGTCCTTTTCGACAGCAATCTCAAACAGGTTCAGTTGTGCGCCGGCCTCCGTACAGACCAGTCGGCGGCGTTCTTCCGGCATCACGATAAATTCTTTCATGCAGTACTTTCCTGACTGGCCAGCGTGCGAATGATATCGGCGATCCAGGCCGGGACATATCGAATATCCTTCATCAGTTGCTTGCGCGCATCGTCATCGAGACGGCGATCAAGCCGCGCGATGATTTGCTGATCGACACTCTTCCGGCCTAAGTGGCGCAGGGCCTGGATCACCAGCCCACTGCTCTTCCCCGCAGTGGCCATATTGCGGGGTGTGGTGTGCTTCAGGATGATCTGGCGCTTGCCAATCTGAACGGTCCGTGTACGGCCATCCGTTAAATAAACGACCTTCATGGGTACTTGTGTGGAGAGTCCTAGGAGATTGGCCGCATAGGCCCCGGAGGGTTGCAAACGGGTGGCGTCACGACCTGCCAGGGCGCTTGCAATGTCATCCGTCGATGGCTGTAACCGGCCCAACTGAGGGTCGGTTTTCGGGTAATCATACAGCCCCCGGGCCAGTTGGCGGATAAGGCCGCTGTCCCGGTGCCGCATCAGCGCTAGATCGATCGCTTGGCGGGTACCGAGATCCGTGAAACTATCGGGTGTAAAGACCCAGCCCCGCTTGCGGGACTGAATCCGCCGGAGGATCTTGCTGTCGCTGCTGTCTACGTGTTTGCCCATATTTTTGAAAGAAAATCGTATGCTTTTTTCTTTCAAAATAAAAGCAGAATTTAAGGCTTGGTCGGATCTACCAAGGTAGGAGGCGGACAATCCCCACACACGTTACCGTGGCGTGCAAAAAATCGAGACTCAATTAAGTTTTGCCCCGCGCGATGCGGGGCATTGAATTGAACTATTTAGCGGAGAGACCATCACCCACCGGGGGGAGAGTCTCCCCAGTGGGTATGGCGTTGTACTCAAGTCATCGACTTGACGCGTTGAAAGAACGGCACGGGAACTATACTTCAGTCCTCATGCGGTAGCAGGATAGTGATCACCGGTTCACCGGAATCGCCGGGGCCGACAATCAGTCTCAGCCTAATCAGTTCCGCTTCCATCGACCGACCATCACGCGGCACCCGGTAGAGTTGGAACAACATCCGGTCACCCGAACCTTTACTGGAACGAATGGCGTGTGAAGCCATATAGAGCACATCCCACAACCTACCCGCTTGATCCTGGAAAGGCTTTTTCCGACTATCATCGTCGATCCAGACCACACAGTCTTCCCAAACTGCGGAAGTCAGTGCCACCGGCCATTTGAACCCGGCTTCCTGTGCCATGGAACCCGCATCGACCAGTATGTATCCTGAACCTGGCAGCATCGGAGTGAATGGATGAGTACGGGCCCACCCGGTTACAAAGGATAGGAATTTCAACCCATAAAATCAACCAAAATCACGATATTTAGCAGAGGTATCACCCACCAGCCCCACGGATTTTGGCGGAAGTGATTATGCTGATACCCCGCCAGATACCGAAAATACCGAAAATACCGAAAATACCGAAAATACCGAAAAAAGGGCTTGTCTCTCCCTATAACCCATCAACTGGGAAAAAGAAGCACAAGAAGGCTTGGCACAGGCCTTAACCACGCCTGCGAATTTGTATACTCATTGTGGAAGCAGAGGGCTACCAGTTCACCGTCTGGTCATACTCGAATTCCGGTGCTGAATCCACGGCATCAACATCCCATACCTGACACTGATCCAACTCCAGGGAAAAATCCGGTGGACCACGGGCAGGTGAGACCTCCGGCGCACAGTCTGGCACCCCGATATGGTGCAGGATACGTCCGACAGGCTCCCGTTCGGTAACCGCCGCTCCCGACATCCTGCCTGCCGCAGCATTAATACTGTACATAAGTAGCGCAGCCGCTTCGGCAGGGTAATCACCCACTGCCTTACCGGCACCTGCGGGAAGATATGGTCGACGGGGTGAGCTGAATAGTTGCCAAGAAGATTCTCTATCAGACTGAAGACCACAGGGCATCCTGAAATAGTTGTGAATCTTCTCTACAATCCCGATAACCTTCGGGTTATCACCTGCTCGCTTCAAAGGCCCTTCCGATGTCAGTTTTTCACTTTCAGCGCTTCTCCGTTGTCCAGAAGCACTTGGCGATGAAGGTCTGTACCGATGCCACCTTGTTTGGCGCCATGGCACCGATAGGCGGTGGAGAACGGGTACTCGATATCGGTACCGGCACAGGTTTGCTCTCCCTGATGGCGGCTCAACTCGGTGCCGGGGAGATCACCGCAGTTGAAGTGACAGCCGATTGCCAATATGACCTGATCATCTGCAATCCACCCTTTTTCGAAGAGCACCTAAAAACCGCAGCCCCTTCGCCGCACACCAGCCCCTTTTGTCGGTCGCCTGTTGACCATCTACCGCGCAGAACGTGAGTACTCGGATGAGAGCCGGGGTTATCTGACCCTGGCGACCACATTCCATTGGACATTAATACTTCTATCGCAGCATTTGTAGCGTTATCATCCTCTATCGGGCTTATCGGATCTCCTTTGTTTGTCGAAAAGCAGAGTCTGCCCGATGGACTCTCCTGTTAAACAGGATTACCACAGTACATTTTACATGGGAGCCTGTCGGACTAAGGTTAATCGTAGCGAGCAGGTGGGGACGCGGGGCAAAAATCGGATGAATATAAGGAACATAGTGGTTCTATGTGACGATTATTCAGTCGATTTTTGATCGCTATCCTGCCGCGCACAACTGCATGGATGCAGGAGGTAGAGCAACGCAGGAGCAGTTTGGCGAGTAGATTCCTCATAAGTCCGACAGACTCCTAGCGTGAAATTATCAAGGCATGGGAGGATAAATGATTCACGATTTTAGACTTGATCTCTCTTTCTTCTCTTTCCCGGCAAATTTCAACACCTGAAAGAAACAACACACACAATACATGAATGGCTGCAAATCATTGAAGATGAGCTACTGACTGGGAATACTGCCAAAGCATTAGAGATTCAATCACAGCTTAATAAGGCAGAAACTATTAATAGTTTCTGCCAACCTGTATATAGTAAAGGCTGGCAAGCCTTTAATGATGGGAATCTATTAGTGGAAAAAAGCTTTTTTTCCTGGCTTGAAAAGATAGACCCTGAAAATTGGTCAGTGCAGTTAACAAATGCAATGATAAGAGAAAAGTTAAGCGGAAAGAATATAGCTTCTGAAAAATTTAAAGAATTTGTTAAATTAAATCCAACTTTTCATTACCAGCATTCAAGTAGCCAAAACCCCATTAAAACCGCAACTTTATTGACCTTCGGACGAGACGATATAAGTTTTGTAGATGGAGGATTCAAACTCCCATATGGCCTCACCGAAGCACAGCATTTAACTCAATATCCAGAATATACTGCTTCCATGTTATTTTACGAAGGGCTATCATTAGAACAGATCAACCAATTTGATATACTTGTTAATGCTATTAGTGATGCCGATATCTATCCGGATTTATTAAAAGAAATTATAATACTTATTGCAGAAAATAAAGTGCCTGTGGTCAATCAGCCACAGCATATATTGAATAATACGCGTGATAATATAGTCAGGAATATTCCCCCTAATGCAGAGCAAATTATACCAAAGACTGTTCGCGTAAATCTTATCGAAGAACAAGCTGATAGTTTAGTAACTCAGGTTAAAAACAATAAACTTAATTACCCGATTTTAATACGCCCTGTTGGAAGCCAGACAGGTCAGGGCTTATTTCGCTTAAACTCAGAAGAAAAAGCTAAGGAATATCAGCACAAAACAGGCGAGTTCTATATTACAGAATTTTATGATTTTAAATCTACAGATGGATATTATAGAAAATATCGCCTCTGGAATGTTGGCGGAAAAATTATTCCCAATCATTTATTTATCAGTGAAAAATGGGATGTACATGGGAGCTGTCGTTTAGAAACGATGATAAAAAATAAGTGGATGCTTGATGAAGAAAAATCTTTTGTTCTTGGCCATTCAAAAATCAACAATGATCGTATTTTTCAATTAATGACAACACTTCAACATGTAACTCATCTTGATTATTTTGGAGTGGATTTAGCTTTTACACCAAAAGGTATTCCGATTTTCTTTGAAGCTAATCCAACCATGAGATCAAATTATCCAGAATGGTGGGTACAATTTCCATACATAAAAGAGGTTGATCATAAGCATAGAAAAGCATTTCAAAATTTAATAAAAGATAAAATCAATAATGGTGACTGAAGTTTCACCCTAAATGCGGCGAGGGTAAGTTCTGATCCGCTACGAATGATTCTGATGTGACTGAAAAGAGGGGTCAAGTATCATATTGACGGATTTATAGGCAGCAAGTACAATCCAACTCATGCCTCGCCCTCTCAGAATAGAATATGAAAATGCCTACTACCACGTCATGAACCGTGGTCGAGGGCGGCAAACTATTTTCCATAGTGACGACTATTTCAATAGTTTCCTAGGTACCCTTGAGGAGGCGCATCAGCGGTTTGGGCTTCAGACATTGTGCTACTGCCTGATGCGAAACCACTATCATCTTCTGGTAAAAACACCTGAAGCCAACCTTGGGCGTGCCATGCGCCACATCAACGGCCAGTATACACGGCGCTACAATCGGCTTAGAAAGACCAATGGCCCCCTCTTTCGCGGACGGTATAAATCCATTCTTATCGAGGATAATAGCTATCAGCTCCAGCTTTCACGGTATATCCACAGGAACCCCGTTGAGGTGAGGCATCCCGATCCATTGGAGAACTATCTCTGGAGTAGCTATCCGAATTATGTCAGTAATGTATCCGCGCCAGGGTGGCTATATCGCCAGGAAATATACGACCAGCTAGCGGTAAAGTCACGTAAGCGAGAAAAATATCGGGCATTCGTCGAGATGGGTGTCGATGAAGAGATAGCGGCGTTCTACAGCAAAGGTAATCATATGCCTTATTTGGGTAGTGATGCCTTTCGGGATTGGGTATACCAGCAACGTCAAACCGAAGTTGGGGAGGTAAGTCGTCAAACCTCAAGGTTCAGGCCAGGCATCGAGGAGATTGCAGAGAGAGTTGCCAGCACCTTCAAAGTTGGCGTTGGAGCCATACTGGCATGTCAGCGGGGCCGTGAAAATATCCCACGTTGGGTTGTCATGTATTTGTCTCAAGAAATAGGTGGACTCAAGCTGCGTGAAATTGCAGATTATTTGGAACTAAAGCGGACAGGGAGCATACCCACGACCATAGTAAAGCTCAAAGCTAAAATGGAGCATGATGCTGGATTGGTTAGGAGGGTGGAAGCGATTAAGCGTCAATATGATACTTGAGCCTTTCCGTTGATTGTTCTTCTTAAACCGGCTCTGTAGCAAAATCCTGAAAACCACAGTGATGGTGGAACAGAGGTGCTGTAGGTGCGAACTTGTTCGCAATGGACTACGAAACGTGCTCTTCGCGAACAAGTTCGCTCCTACGCCTGAGTTCCAGATTACCGTACTGAATAGTTACGAAGATTCTCTATCAGACTGAAGGTCACAAGGCATCCTGAAATAGTTGTGAATCTTCTCTACAATCCCGATAAACCTATTCGCTTCAAAGGCCCTTCCGATGTCAGTTTTTCACTTTCAGCGCTTCTCCGTTGTCCAGAAGCACTCGGCGATGAAGGTCTGTACCGATGCCACCCTGTTTGGCGCCATGGCACCGATAGGCGGTGGAGAACGGGTACTCGATATCGGTACCGGCACAGGTTTGCTCTCCCTGATGGCGGCTCAACTCGGTGCCGGGGAGGTCACCGCAGTTGAAGTGACCGCCGAAGCTCATAAAGAGGCTGCAGGCAATTTCAGCGCCTCCCCTTGGAGAGGCAGGCTTTGTTCAGTACAAGGGGATATACAGAGCTTCGCCCTGACAGCCGATTGCCAATATGACCTGATCATCTGCAACCCCCCCTTTTTCGAAGAGCACCTGAAAGCCGCCGCCCCTTTGCGGCGAACCGCCCGCCATAGCGATCAGCTCCCCTTTCCCGAACTCATAGCCGCAGTAGAGAGGCTTCTTACCCCTGCGGGATGTTTCTACCTGCTGCTGCCGATCCATGCAGTAGAGGGGTTCTGCAACAGTGCCGCAGCGAAAGGTATTCATCTGGTCAATGAAGTTGACTATCGCGGCTACAGCCGCAACCGGGCCAAGGTGAGCGCGCTCACCTTTCGCCGCGCACCAGCCCCTTTTGTCAGCCGCCTGTTGATCATTTACCGCGCAGAGCGTGTCTACTCGAATGAGAGCCGGGGTTATCTGCAGAACTTTCTGCTGCGTTTTCAGGGAGAGGGGGGCGTTTTTCGTTAAATGGTTCTGCACAAAAATCCTGAAGTTGATTGTGGGAGCGAACTTGTTCGCGATTGGCTTCGAACTATGCTCTTCGTGAACAAGTTCGCTCCTACAAATGCATCTTTATCAGCATCTTGATGGTTTTCAGGCTTATTGTACGCAGCTGTTTTTCGTTAAAATCGGTGCTATGCTCACTTCATTCTTACGTTGACGTAAACGTAAGGCAACTACAGACCAAAAACAGTAGGGAGCCACCATGGCCAAGATACTCTGGCAACCCGACAAAAAGCAGATCGAAAGTGCCCAAGTCACCGGTTTTCGCCGACGGATCATAGCGGATTTTGGGGTAGACCTGGCGGACTATCCAGCGCTCTATGAGTGGTCTCTAAAACACCCCGAGGCTTTCTGGTCGGCACTATGGGATGACGCCGGTGTTATTGCCGAGACCAAGGGCGATACCCTCCTCAAACAGGGCGAACTGATGCCCGGCGCCCAGTGGTTCCCTGAGGCGCGACTCAACTTTGCTGAAAATCTGCTGCGCCGACGGGATGAGAGCGACGCCATCGTCTTCTGGGGCGAAGATAAAGTCCGCCGCCGCCTGAGCTATGAAGAACTCTACGCCCAGGTATCCCAGGTCGCCCAGGCCCTTGAGGGAATGGGCATTACCGAGGGGGATCGGGTGGCAGGGTACCTGCCCAATATGCCAGAGGCGGTAATCGCCATGCTGGCCGTCGCCGCCTTGGGCGCGACCTGGTCCTCCTGCTCTCCCGATTTCGGCGTTAACGGCGTGGTTGATCGCTTTGGTCAGATTGAACCCAAGGTGCTCTTCTGTGCCGAGGGGTACTACTACAACGGCAAGACCTTCGACTGCCTGGAGAAGGTGC
>JBEVXT010000382.1:0-1513 GCA_040505955.1 Sedimenticola sp.
TCAAACAGCAGCAGAAAACCGACCCAAACCAAGGCGAACCCCGGCCCATAGATGAGCGCCCGGCTAACGATACCGGTGGGGGAAACGGTCTCAAACACGGTGTAACCGGTGACGATGGAGAGCAGGCCAAAGATCACATAGAGCAGCGTACGAAGACGGCGATCAAAGGTGTGATTGTTGATAATTCTCCGGCGCACCAACCAGAGATGAATCATCTCGGCCCACTCTGATAACAGGTGGTAAGGGCAGGCCCAAGAACAGAAGGTGCGCCCGCCCAGCAGCAGCCAGAGTATAAAGATAGTGACGGTGCCGATCACCAGGTTAAGCACCACCTCTTTGAAGGCCAGCATCACCTGCAGGGCGGAGTTGAGATCCGCCATATGGAAGCCGACAAAGCGGGAAGCGGTCATCGCCCCTTCAAGCAGCTGGATATCGAAATAGTAGGAGACGACAAACAGCAGATTGACAATCAGCAGCGTCGCCCAGCGACGGTTGCGCCACTTCTTAGGATGATTCTGGTGGGCGGCATGTACTGCCAACAACTCCTCTCGGGTTGCAGGCTTTCGCCTCTTATCAAAGTGAACCTTCTGGGCGGCCGGGGTAATCTCATCTGCTTGAGGTTTAGTGACTGCAGTACCAAACAGATGCTTGAATGACTCTTTAATATAATTCATCGAAACCTCAAGCCATCTCGGTAATCGTATCGATATCGATAACGATCGCAGCGGGTTCCGGCGGGCAGATCATCTCGCAGACACCGCAGCCGACACACCCCTCTTTGATCACCGGCAGCATGCGGGTCTCGCCATCAGCCATGACCGTGGGCTCCAGTGCGATAGCATGTTTCGGCGGGCACTCATTACCGTGTCGCTCAGCCACCCGTTCCAGCTTTTTACTCTTAACCGACTCATCCTCCACCAGACACTGGGTGATGCGAATTTCAATTGGACACTGGCGTACGCAGAGATCACAGAGTTCCAGATCGTAGGGGTGGTCGGCTACGGGAATGGGGTTCCAACGATCCACCTCATCGTAGCGTAGCAGCCCTTTGTAATCCGGCCCCCTTGCCGCCCCTTTGAACCCCTTGCCCTGAACCGCCAGACAGGAACCAGGACGGGAGAGGCGGGCAAAGCCCATGCGGGTATCTGCGGGAAAGTTGAGATCGTGAGTAAGTGATCCGGTGGGACAAGCGAGCACACACTGCAGGCCGTCACAGGAAAAATCACACGCCTGCTCCCGGGCATCGATATAGGGGGAGCCGACACCAAAACCTTTATCCAGATCCGCCAGTTTGATCGCCTCCACTGGACAGACCTGAACACATTGACCGCACTTAATGCAGGAGGAGAGGAACTCCTTCTCATCCTCTGGTGTTTTCAATGCGCCGGGGGGGCGCAGTGCCAATGTTTTTCCCTGGCTTACCGGCAGAAAACCGAGCAGTGAGAAGCCCACCACCCCCAATCCCACCACGGTGGTGCGTAGAAATTCACGGCGCGCCTGCTCTTTGCGCTTG
>JBEVXT010000382.1:1613-6586 GCA_040505955.1 Sedimenticola sp.
GCCGACGGCACATCCATCCAGATGCGGTCAGCATAATTGTAGAGTTCGTAAGGCTTGTCTCCGATACCATCTTTGTCCTGATCAAAACCTTCATAATCATCCCAGTAGTTGCCGTTCCACTGGTTACGTTTTGCCGTTCTTGCCCCGCCCACAGCCACCTGGGTAATGTTACCCTTGAGGCTGTTGCCCTTGATAATGTTGCCCTGCCAGTCATTCAGAAAGAGGATGCCGATACCGCTGTAGGCGATCAGGTTGTTGCTGACCCGGTTGGTGGTGTCGGGCTGATAGGGTGAGACATCGAGATAGATACCGGTGGCGCAGTAGAGCACCCGGTTGCCGATGATATCGACATTGGAGCTCTCCTTGAATCCTATCCCCATGCCGGTGGCGCCGGTGGCGTGGGCGATATAGTTGTCCTTTATCACCACATCATCGCTGTACATCAGAAAGATGCCGACTGAGTTGTTCTCGAAGTGGTTCTCCAATACCTCGTTGAACTGAGCGTACATAAAGTGCAGTGAATAGCGGCCACCGCGGGCATCATTGCGGGCAATCAGGTTACCCTTGGAGTACCAAACAACGATATCCCTGGAGTTGCGCACCACATTGTCAGTCACCTTGTTATTAAAACTGTACCAGAGGCGAATGGCATCTCCACGCATCCCCAGTTCAACATCTTTGGATGAGATGCTGTTTCTGCGCACAATATTATTTTTCGACTGGGACAGGTCGATGCCGAACAAGGAGTTGTCGATAATATTGTCTGACACTACATTAAAGTCACCCTTCACTTGAACGCCGGAGTCGACATCGTTGTGGGAGTTACCGGAGTTGGTCAGGTGCAGGTTCTTGAGGGTGGCGCCATCGGTTTCGATATAGACTACAGATCCTTTGCCACCGGCATCGATGGTCACCTCTCCACGGCCGTCAATGGTGATGGGATCGGTAATCGTCACCGGGCCAGCATAGACACCCGGAGGAGGCGACAGCGTACCGTTCGACTCAGTGGCATCGATCAGTTTCTGGAAAGAGGGGTACGACTCCCCCCACACCTGCGATACCGGAGTGAGCAGCAGCAGGCACAATAATATTGACGAGCTGTATCTATGAAATCCAGACATACCGCTGTGTTCTCTGTGATCCGTCTTTACGCTTCACCCTTGAACTGTTTCTTGCGAACCAGTGCCGCCACCGCCAGCACCAGCGAAGTGACGACCATCAGGCCAAAGCCGATGGAGGGGTAGGAGTGGGTGGCGAACTGAGCCACCTTGCCCTGGCCAAAGACCGTGGGCATAAACGGTTTCACTGAAAATGCACCCATATCGTTGAGGGTATGGCCGTACCACCAGAGCCAGGCGGAGTAGTCAATGATAAAGAAGAGGGGCAACGCCATTGGCACCAACACCAGCAACCAGTAGAGCAGGCCCCTGTTGTTGCGTGCACCAAACACCAACAGCACCATAGCGCCGATCAGGCCGATAAAGACGGCATTGGTCGCCATCTTGAGATTGGCGACCAGCGGTTTAATCTCCTCCGGGTTATTGAAGTAGCGACCCAGGCTCTTGCCATAGTGCCAGGTCATCACCTGGAAGGTGCTTCCATCCCAGGCAACCGGCGCCGCCTGCTTCTGCTGATCTCTGTCATAGGTAGTACGCAGTTGTTCGATCAGCTCCTGCTTGTCTGCCGTCGACCCCACTTCAGCCCGGTTCGCTTCCGACGGTAAAACCACACTGACGCCGGACTCTGCCAGTGAATCTTTCAACACCCCGACGATACCGCCGATAACAAACTCCGGCTCTTCTGACTTCTCTCCCACAGCATCCTGATCAAGGGAGGTAATCAGCGCCTCCACGTAACCCTGATTCTGCAGATTGAAACCGTTTTCACTGTACAGTGTCAGATACATCCAGCCGATAATGGCAACAAAACCAACACTCATCAGGCCCATGCGAACCTTCGGTTTGACGCATATAAAACCCAGCAGCATCACCCCCAGCATCACCAACAGAAACTGGCTGAACGCCCGCTCTACCGGCCCACCCGCAGCAATCGGATACATACCGACATAGTGATTGATGGTATCCATCTCGTGCACACAGTCGAGCGCCTCATCCTCCTGGATCTCCGCCTTATCCTGCTTGGTACAACCGTTGAAGACGCCGTTCATATGAAAATGGATGCGTACGCCATCTGGGAATGACTCCGCCGGATAGTTTGGTGCGGTCAACGACACCCACCAGGTGGGAGTATAAAAAATAGCCGCCAGGAGCCCCAGGGCCACCAGGGTGAGTATACCTACTTGAACGGTTTGCTTGGACTGCATAGCGTTGTTCATGATCTCGTGTGTAATCTGTTCAGGCTTGAATAGCTCTTAAGGAACCTCATGCATAGTACGGGCAAAACTGATGAATAAAGCCCAACAAACTCACTATGGTTTGTTGGGCTTTGCGACCGCTCAGAATAAGCACCGCGCATAGAGTGCAGGATCAATCGTAATCAGGGTTCTGATAATCCTTTGAAGGGGCCAGTTTGTCCTTGGGCACAGGCATACGGGAGACGTAGTTGATCACCATCTCCATATCCTTGTCACTGAACGCCTTGATCTGCTTGACCATGTCCGGGTTGGCGTTGCGGCGCTTGCCGTCACGAATCCACTCGAACTGTCGCAGCATATAGGCGAAGTGCTGACCGTGAATTTTCGGGTAGAACTTTTCAGCATTCCCCTCACCAAAATCACCATGACACTGCACACAGTTGTCGTCATACAGCTTCTTGCCCTGGGCAAATTCAGGAAAGAGCTTATTCCACTGCCCTTTGCCGTTGTCAGGATTCATCGGCAGCTTTGATATATAGTCAGTGACATCCGCTACCAGTTGAGCAGGCTTGATATCCCCCTCATGATAACCGGCCGCTTGCAGGATCTGATCATCCAGAGCAAAGGGATACATGGTGGGATTGTCCCGGTTCAGAGCGCGAATATCTGCCAACTGCTTGATCAATACTTCACGATGCTGCCCCGCCAACTGAGGAAAGGTGCCATCCGTCAAGCCCCACCCCTCCAGCAGGTGACAGGCTGAACAGACCTCATAAACGGCAATACCACGATCACGATCGGGCTTAAGCACCATCGCTTCATCCTTCTCACCACCCGCTTGGTTCCATTCGGCGGCCCCTGCGCCACTACAAACCGCTAAACTTACAACCGCCGCAAAACTCTTCAGCATTGGCTTAACATTCATCACACCCTCCAGTTCCTCCCTCTACGGGAGGATAGACAATCAGTAAACTCTCACCAGCTTCTCGCCGGCAAGTTCCAGTATGAGGTCGAAAACTGCTCTCCACTCCGGCACGGAAGTGTGCCACAGAGAATATTAGCAACCTTTGATATACATCAACTTGCAGCGCTGGCTACTGAGTACTGAGCCAATCGGCTATCGCTGTCATCTCATCATCACTGACCAGCCCCATCACCCCCTTCATGGCAGCTGTACCGCCATTACTGCGAGCGCCTGACTTAATATCCTTCATCTGATTCAGGGTGTAACTGGCATTCTGCCCGGCTATTTTTGGATAGGTCGGCATAATAGGGGTTCTGGCATCCTTTCCATGACACGCCCAACAGGTTTTGGCCTTGTACAGTTCGGCACCATCAGCCGCCACTACACTAGCGGTGGTCAACATGGAAAAAGTCACAACAGCAGCTGCCGTAACAACAGATTTAAATTTCAACATACTCATTCTCCTAGTCATTTCTTACTGCCTGAATATCAACAATCTCTTTGTGGGTTATCGAATCAGACACAGTTAGTGCTTGAAGGTTCTCATTATGACAGTGCAATCGATATTGAGAAATATCAACTTGAACCTGAAGAGATAAAAAAGGGGGCCTTTATGGGCCCCCTTTCCGTTGGTCAAATGCCTTTCAGCAATTACTTGACCTTCTTGGCACCATTCTCTTCGAGGTGGGTCTTGGCACGCAGGCCGAGATCCGCCGTCTTCACCTGATACTGCCAGTGCTGACCGGCCCAGAGGGTGGCGTTCTGGTAATCGCCTTTAGCGGCGAAACCTTCAGACTTCTTCTTGGCCTCGGCGGCAAAGCCGAGCTGATCAGTTGCATCAGTTACCAGATCAACAACAGTTGAGAAGTCCTTGTAGTTGTGGCTGGTGATAAAGGCCACCACAGAGTCGATAACCGCTTGAGTGTCGACGTTAGTCTTCACCTGCTTGTCATAGTCAGCTTTGGTGTACTTGGTACCCTCAGCAATCTTGCCTGCTTTGGCTTTGTAGCCCTTAGGCTTAACCAACAAGTAACCCTGCATCTCCAGATGGAGCGCGGAGCAGAACTCGGTGCAGTAGTAAGGGTAGACACCCGCTTTCTCAGCCTTGAAGGTGGCAGAGACAGTCTTACCCGGCTCGATTGAGAGGTTCACGTTCTGACCATACATGGCGAAACCGTGTGTCTCATCCTGAGCACGCTCGAGGTTGGTAAAGTGCAGGGATACGGTGTCGCCCTCTTCCACCTCGATGATCTCAGGGGTGATGTGTGAACGGATAAGGGTACCGTAGACATCAACCTTGTTACCGTCACGTACTGTCTTTTCACGACCGGCACGAGTCTTGAACTCAGACTTCTTGTCGGCACGACTGTTCCAACCGGTTTTATAGCGAACGACCGGCTTCAGCTTGTCGGCCTTGATAGCCACCACGTAGTGGGGTTCGCCCAGTGGTAACGGCATATCGTAGAGCAGCTGCATCTTGTCACCACTGATATCAATCAGCTGATGGTTCTGGGGATGCAACGGGCCAACCGGGTTAAAGCGGTCGATTGCCAGCTTATTGAGAGCGATCAGGTACTTGCCGTCAGGAGAGGCGGAATCACCTTCCATCGCGACCAGATGGCCGACGTTGTAGTGAATATGCAGTTGATCCAGCACCTTGCCTTCACAGTAGTTCCACTTGGTGACCATGGAATC
>JBEVXT010000382.1:6686-11108 GCA_040505955.1 Sedimenticola sp.
GGAGGACGACCACGCTCAATACCACCGACATAGCGCTCGGAACAGAAGGAGTTGGTAAAGCCCCAACCTTCAGAAGGTCCCTTACCGGCATCGGATAGATCCTGGCTATAAGGAGGCATCTCGAAGGTGAAGGAGTTTTCCGGCTCCAGGCGACCTACCTTATCGTTAAACTTCCAGTAGGTCAGGCCACCACGGTACTTCTCGTTGAACTCTTCCAGAGGAACAAAGTCATCTCCAAAAGGAACTGCATATTGAGCAGCATCCATCACGTACTCGGTGTTGGGGGTAACAAAAGCACCACCATGAGCACTCCTGAAGAAGGGATTGACGACTATCTGTTTGGTCTCAAAGTCATGGAGATCAATAACTGCAATACGGGGGTTGGCCTTATCATTGATAAAGAGGTAGCGGCCGTTGTACTCACCTTTGGTTTCGGAGAAGGCGGGGTGATGGGTATCACCAAATTTTATATCCTTGCCATCGATTCTGCCCTGAGCCAGAACGGCTTTGGACTCGTCGTCAAAGCCATAACCCTGCCAAGGCTCAGGCGTAAATACGCCAATATATTTCAGGATACGCATGGACGGAACGCCATAGACAATAACATGGCCACTCTGTCCGCCGGAACTGAAGGCGAGGTACTCATCACGTCCGCCAGAGGGGGTATAGGTCTTGGCTGCAGCAAGCAGATCTTTCTGCGTCAGACCACGGTCTTTCATCACGTCTTCAAGCGATGTTTGTGCATATGCGCTTGATGCCATGCCCAGGCCCATCAGGGCACCTGTCAGCAGCGATAATGCTCGCTTCTTCTTCACATTCATGAGGCTCGTCTCCGTTGAGGACTTTTTTTACGTTTGGTTTTGCGTCTGAAATACACGCATTCACAGAAACGAATGGTGATGTTCGAGGCGCTTTCCCACCTTGACTTACGTCAAGACAGTCTGGCAAATGAAAAATAAATAGGGCATTTGCCGTATTTTTTTCTTGGTGCTGAGTATTGGGGTTTGTTTCTTGATATAGATCATATTTCCTGATGATAAATATCTCTCTTGGTCACTTTAACACAGTCAGTCTCACTCAATAGGCTACAGTGGCGCGGCTGCCGCTGGTTCGCCAGGCAATCAGCAGCAGGGCAGGGATCTGCATCAGGATGCCGTAGATCAACGCACTGGCTGACATGGCTGGATTTTGCAGCACGGTACCGGTGACCAGCAGGGCGGTACCGGCATTCTGAATACCCACCTCAATACCGATGGTCAGCGCCTGAGGGGTGAACAGACCCAGCCGGCGGGCGATCCAGAAACCACTGCCGCCGGCAAAGATCACCATTACCATCACTGCCGGGCCGACGATCGTGATATACCCGGGCAGCTGATCCCAATTGGCCCGGGCTATGCCGACAATGATCAGTAGCAGAAAGAGTAACGACAGGACTTTTACCGGCTTGCGGCTCTTTTCACAGAAAGCTGGAAAATAGCGATTGAGCAGCATACCGAAACTGACCGGCACTATCGTAATCACCACCAGTTTCAACATCGTCTCCAACACCGGAAATGGAATGGCCTGGGAGTCACCCATCCATAACTGAAAAGCGGCGGCCGCCAGCAGCGGCAGTGTAAAGGGGGTGATCAGGCTGGCAATGGCCGTCAGGGTGATCGACAGCGCCGTATCGGCGCGGCAGAGGAAAGCGATCATATTGGAGGTGGCGCCGCCGGGAGCAAAGGTGAGAATGAGAAGCCCCAACGCCAGTTCGGGTGGCAACTGAAACAGTAAAACCACCGCAGCACCGACCAGAGGCAGCCACACCATCTGCAGACCAATACCGAGAAAGATAGTGCGCGGCCGCGACAGCACCTGTCGAAAATTATCCACCACCAGTGACATACCCATGCCAAACATAATGGTAAACAGTGCAATGGGGAGGATAACCTGACTGATGATGCTGCTATTCATTATAAAAAAACGACCTGACTCTGGTGGGAAATATCGTGGATGGCGCCAAATGGTAGACTCTGGCACTGCGAAACACAACCTGGAAGCCTCTGAATATTCCCGCGCGCGCATGCCGCATTCGGGACTCTTTAATCTGTATACTGGGGTGCCCCTGAAGAGCAGGTCATTGAGGTATATCCACCCGTGGAACTGAACAAACTGATACTCGAGAACGAAGTTATTATCCGCCTGGGGTTCTTTTTCGGCGTCTTTGCAGTAATTGCTCTGTGGGAAACTGCCTCACCCTGTCGGCAGCTGACACGCTCCAAAGCCGTTCGCTGGGGAAACAATCTGCTGCTGGTTTTTCTCAACAGCATGATCCTGCGCCTGCTCTTCCCGGCCGCCGCCGTTGGCGTGGCGGTCACTGCCCAGGAGCAGGGCTGGGGTCTGCTCAACATCTATCAGGTACCCTCCCCACTCGCTCTGATCATCGCAGTGGTGGCGCTGGATTTTGCCATCTACGTCCAACACGTCATGGTTCACGCCATTCCCGCCCTGTGGCGCCTGCACCGCGTTCACCATGCCGACCCCGATTACGATGTCACCACCGGCGCCCGCTTCCACCCCATCGAGATCATTCTCTCGATGTTGATCAAGTTCGCCGTCATCATGGTACTGGGGCCAAGCGTAGCCGCCGTTGTGGTATTCGAGGTGATGCTGAACGCCACCGCCATGTTCAACCACGGCAATATCCAGCTGCCCCGGGGAGTGGATCGCCTCCTGCGGTTGTTACTTGTCACGCCGGACATGCACCGGGTTCACCACTCAGTGGAAGATGATGAGACCAACAGCAATTTTGGCTTCAGCCTTCCCTGGTGGGATCGGCTTTTCGGCACCTATCGCGATCAACCGCGTGCCGGCCAACAGGGAATGACCATTGGCATTCACACCTATCGGGAGGCAAAACAGGTCACCTGGCTCAGCGGCATGCTGATACTCCCCTTTATTGGAAAAATCTCCAGCTACGCCATCAACCGCCGTCAGTGGGGCAGTGACGATAAGGAGAGGTGAGGAGGATTGGTATCAGTCAAAAGCGGGACGCAGAGGATGCAGAGAAAGGATTGTAGGATGCGGTGAGGTACGAACCGCATCATCCGAATAGCAATTAACCCTCCTGTGTATCGGTGACGAACCAATACCTAAATAGTCAGTCTTTCTCTGCGCCCTCTGCGTCCCGCTTTTTAACGGGTAAACCAAAAACTCCGATCAGCGATCCTCCCCCACTCCACGAAAGCGCGAACGTACCGTAAACCATGCGCCGATATCGAGCAGCGGTCGCGGCGGCAGCCAGGTAGCAGGTGCGGAGTTGAGACAATCGCTGATCAATTGCGACTGACCACCGGCTGCGTACTCTGCCAGGGCGACACCAAAAGCGGTTCCGCGACTAACGCCGGAGCCGTTATAGCCGCCAGCGAGGTAACAGTTTTTCTCCATTTTTCCAAAGAAGTTGGTACCGTTACCGGTGATACCTTCGACACCTGACCAGGAAAACTCAAAAGGTACATGAATCAACTGTGGAAACCGTTTCTCGAAGGCGATACGGTGCACTATTCGCCGCTGCAACAGCGCCACTTCAGAAAGCAGAGAGCCACCACCGTACTCGGCAGTATTACGGATACAGAGTCGCTGATCCGGGGTCAACCTGACGGTGGCGCCACCGCCATGCAGTGAGAGCAGACCCCAGGATGTTTCGCTGCCGAGGGAGTCGCTCTCCTCTCCGGTCAACTGCCGGGTAAAACTGCCGGAGAGCGTGCTACCGAGAAGACGCCTGCGCAAAAAACCAAGTCCGGGAGCCTCATAGTTGGTCGCCAACACCAGCTTGTCCGCCATCACTTTTCCGTTTGGAGTGCGCAAAACGGACGGTGAACCCCGTTTGATTGAGAGCACCGGGCTCTGCTCACAGAGGGTGACATTGGAGGGAAGCGCCCCGGCGAGACCCCGCACCAGTGCCGCTGGCTGCATCAACGCCCCCTGGTGCACCCGCAAACCGCGTGCATAGTGTCCGGTTCCGAGCTGATGGGAAAGCTGATCCCGCTCCATGGGGGTAAAGGGAATCTCCAGCGCAGTCAGATAGTGCTCAAACGCCTTGCACTCATCCAGCGACCGCCTGTCCGCTGCAGCGTGAAAGATACCGTTCTCCCGCCATCCACACTCAATGGCAGATGCTTCAACCTGGTGACGCAGAAGATCCAGCCCGGTCGAGTTGATCCGATTGACACGCCGGTACTCACTCTTCATGGCTGAATCAAAACCACCGGTGAAATGACTGAGGGCGACAGCGTAGCCGGAGTTGCGGCCGGAGGCGCCCTCCCCCACAGATCGTGCCTCCAACAGCAGGATCTTCTGCTGAGGATGGAGTTCCGCCAAACGTCGTGCGCAGGCGAGGCCGGTGAAACCCGCCCCCACCACGGCCCAGGGCACAGCGACCTG
>JBEVXT010000382.1:11208-12503 GCA_040505955.1 Sedimenticola sp.
TCAAGCTACCCCCACCGTGACAACAGGTCAACCACTCCACACTCCAATAAAAATTGTGGTGTTATGCAGTGCCCTGTTTCCGCTAGAATATCGCACCTTCCCCTGCTGCGGGGTAGTTTATGGAGTGTTATATCAAGCGGAAATTCAGATACTGGCTTTTGACCATCAGGCCGAAAACCCTGGGTATCTCTGTAGCGCCGGTTCTCACCGGAACCACCCTTGCCCTGGCTGAGCATCACACTCTGCTCTGGTCACCGGCGCTGGCGGCGCTGGCCTGCGCCCTTTTGATCCAGATCGCCACCAACCTCCACAACGATGCCGCCGATTATGAACGGGGAGCGGACACGCCGGATCGCCTCGGACCAAAGCGAGCCACCGCCGAGGGGTGGCTGAGCGCTGAGGAAGTGAAACGTGCCGCCTACGGCTGCTTCGGCCTCGCTTTCCTTATTGGTATCTATCTGGTGACGGTGGGCGGCCCCCCCATTATCGTCATCGGTTTGCTCTCACTGGCGGCTGGCTACAACTATACCGGCGGCCCACGCCCGATCGCCTACAGTAGCCACGGTGAGCTGTTTGTCTTTATCTTTTTCGGCCTCACCGCAGTGATGGGCAGCTACTATATCCAGACCCTATCGCTGTCACTAAATGCATTTCTTTCCGCCTGTGCCATCGGATCATTGGCGGCGGCAGTACTGCTGGTCAACAACTACCGTGACATGGAGACGGATATCAAGGCAGGTAAGCTAACCCTGGCCAACCACCTCGGCCGCTGTGGTTCCCAGCGGCTCTATATGTTGTTGCTGATAATTCCCTTCACCCTACCCCTGGTGCTACAGCAGCTGCCAAACGGCAGGTGGTTGGTGCTTGCAGCACTACCCCTCGCTCTCTGGCTGTTGCTGACTTTCTCCAATGCACAAAGCGGCCCCCTGCTTAACCGCCTGTTGGCGGCAACCGCCCGGTTACAGCTCCTTTTTGCCTTGCTGCTCTCGGTGGGGCTCTACCTCTGAACAGAACGGACGGGTACCCAAAAGCCCTCATCATCACTCAGTGTTATCAGTGATCCCGTTTTTTCCTTAAGTCTGTGCCATTCAGGTATCCCCATTAATTGATACCATTTGACCAATATCAAACCTTTTGGAACTTTTCTGGTTTTTAATCTATCTGCTAATTTTTGCACCGCACAGGAGTCACTCCAATGGCCCAGGCCTTCACAAAAACCATGGCGCGCAACATCTTTTATGGTGGAACCGCTTTTTTCTTTCTACTCTTTCTCGCTCTAACGTTCGATTCCATGG
>JBEVXT010000383.1:0-10174 GCA_040505955.1 Sedimenticola sp.
TAAGGATGGAATCCAGGGGACAGCGCTCCGTAGCGCTGGATACCCGCCTGCGCGGGTATGACGGGAAAGAGGGAAGTTCGACCACTGGGTTTCAACCTATGCAGGGATGACCATGGTATTAAGCTTAAGTTAATGACTCCGACCCCGCACCCAACTGAATAGTTACATTTATGCATGATCAAGATTACCCAGGCTACAAATATTTGGGGTAATATAACTTCACACTTGACCGGGCTGCAGCTGCTCAAACAAGCCACTTTGTAACTGACAATTTGTCAGAGTAAATTTTGTAGCAATGGATACTATTTTACTATGATTTTCTGGATGGCCTCACGACTAAACAGACGCTTTATGGTTGCCACCGCCGCAGGGCTGCTTATGAGCCTTGTCATTTTTGTACTGATCTTCCTCTGGATGTATCAGAACACCATCGGGGAGGAGCGAAAAGAGGCCGTCAACGAAGTCAATCAACTGCTCCGCGTGTCGCTTGAAAATGCAATGTTAAAGCGCGATCTGGAAGGATTGCGCAGCATAGTCATCAGCCTGGGCCAGCAGCAGAATATCGTCAACGTGATGATCTCTAATCCTGCCGGTGAGATTCGCTTTGCATCATCTGATTCACTGCTTGGAACTTTCCTGAAATATGACAAATTAAACAAAAACGCCTCAACACGGTTCGTTAATGACTATCAGGATCGTGAAGTACTGCGCAGCACTAAACCGGTCTACAACAAACAACCCTGTACTGAATGCCATGGCCCGGTTGAGAACAACCCGGTAAACGGAATTCTCTATATCGACTACGATGCCGCCTCCCTGCGTCATAATGCCCGCCAAACCACACTGATCCTTATGGGGTCAGGTGGAATTATTGTCCTTATCAATATCGCAGGCGGCTGGTGGTTTATTCGCCGCTTTGTACTTAAACCGGTTGCAAACCTCGCAAGCGCAAGCGACTCTCTGCGCAGAGGAGAGCTGGCCACCCGTGTTCAGATGGAGGGTGAGGATGAGCTGTCACTGCTCGGGCACACCTTTAACCGGATGGCGGAGGCGCTTCAGGAAAACATCAGCGAACTGGCGGAAAGTGAGGCATTTTTACAGGCGCTGGTGGATGGCATTCCGGATGGCGTGCGCATCATAGACAGTAACTATAACGTTCTGCTGGTCAATAAAAGTTATAAAGAACAGTTGGGGCTGCCTGAAACGCATACTCCGGGTTACTGCTACGAGGGCGTTTATGGAGTAAAAGAGCCTTGCGTACCGACCCTGACAACCTGCCCTATTCATGAGATAAAGAAGCATGGAAAACCGATCAAGGTGCTGCACCATCACATCCGGCATGATGGAAGCAATATGGATGTGGAGATCTATGCTGCGCCACTCAATACAGAGGCGGGCGGTAAAGGGCAATTGATTGTCGAATCAATCCGTGATCTGGAAAAAGCGGTTAAATATTCACAGGAACAAAAACTTTCGGAGATTGGTCGCCTGGCAACAGGCGTGGCCCATGAGATCTATAATCCACTTGCCTCCGTCCGTTTTGCGCTGAATGAATCACAGAATGCTCTGGCGGCGCTCGACACACCAACCGATGAAGTCAGCAGCTACCTCCAAATGCTGGAGAAAGAGGTTACTAAATGTGTTGATGTTACCGGGCGGCTATTGAAATTAAGTGGGCCTTCCGGGGGAGGGTTCCAGCTGGTCAGCATCGCCTCAATCGTGCATGAGACAATCAGCCTTCTGTATTGGGAAGCGGAAGAGAAGAACATAAAGATAGTCGAGAATTATCAGGAGGGGTTGCGGGTTCATGCCAATGACAGCGAAATGCGCATGATCACCCTCAATATTGTGCAAAACGCTTTTCATGCGATGCCGGATGGCGGGACACTTGAGGTGACAAGCAGCAGTAACAATGATGAGATCGTTGTCTGCTTCAAAGATAACGGAACAGGCATCAAACCCGGTGAGCTGAAGAAGATATTTGATCCATTTTTCAGCTGCCGGGCGGATGGCTCTTTTGGTACCGGGCTGGGGCTGCCCATAGCACGCACCATTATGAAAAACCATGGCGGTAAAATTACTGTTTCCAGCCAACCAGGTGAGGGAAGTAGTTTCAACGTACACCTATCTAACCCTGATGACCCAAAAAACGGTAACACATGAGTTATACAATCCTTGTTATTGAAGATGACAATACCCTAAATCATCTGATTGTTCGTCAACTGAGCGGTGCCGGCTATATCGTCACAGGCGCCTCATGCTGGGCAGATGCGCGGGAGTATTTGCAGAACAATGAACCCTCTTTGATAGTAATGGATGGGCGTTTGCCGGATGGGGACAGCCTTAAACAGTTGCCCAGTGTGGTGGATGAATATCCGGTCATTATGCTCACTGCTTATGGTTCAGTGAAAAATGCGGTGGAGGCGATGAAAATAGGAGCTGAGGATTATCTCTTAAAGCCGATTACTCCCGATGAGCTTCTATTCACTATTGAGAGAGCGCTCTCCAATACCGAAATACGCAATGATCACCTGTTTTGTAAACGCCAGCTGAAGGCAAAGATGCGGGGTGATGACTCACTCATCGGTGACAGCAAAAAACTGCATGAACTCAAACAGGTGATTGGTGCCGTCGCCCAGGATGATATCACTGTGCTGGTGCAGGGTGAGAGCGGCTCCGGCAAAGAGCTGGTTGCCCATGCGATTCATGAGTACAGCCCACGCTCTTCGAAGAACTTTGTTGCGGTAGATTGCTGCACATTGCAGGAAAAATTGTTTGAATCTGAACTGTTTGGACATGAAAAAGGGGCGTTTACCGGAGCTGATCGGCAAAAAAAGGGCCTCATTGAAGGCGCGGAGGGCGGCACTCTTTTCCTCGATGAAATAGGTGAAATAGACGCCACCATTCAGGCAAAACTACTGCGCGTCCTTGAGACCGGGATTTTTCGCCGGCTTGGCGGAACCAAGAATCTTATTGCAAACGTTCGCATGGTTGCTGCAACCAACCGTGACCTTGAGGAGATGATCGAGGAAAAGCTTTTTCGTGCAGACCTTTACTACCGCTTAAACTGCTTCAGCATAACCTCACCGCCACTGCGGGAGCGCCGAGATGATATTCCACTGCTTGCACAACACTTCATTGATAACCATAACTTTTCCAGGAGAATAGATAAGCAGCTAACGGCGGCTGCTGTACGTAAGCTCAAAGCATACGACTGGCCTGGAAACGTACGCGAACTGAAGAATGTGGTGGAGCGTGCGATTATTCTTTCCAGAGACAAAAAGATAATACAAGAGGATCACCTGGCCTTCGGATCGTCACAGAATAAACAGAGCGCCCTGCTCAACCTGTCGTTTACTCACGATCCGAGTCTCGATCAGTTGACTGAGAAATATCTCGGGCATCAGCTAAAGAAATACTCCGGGCGCCGCTCTCAGGTTGCAAAGGTAATGGGGATAAGTGAGCGCAGTGTCTATCGCATGATCAAGCGCTATAATCTGCTGGATCACAAATAATCCTGGAGTAACTATTCAGCTCACCCCTAAAATCCGCCATTTCTGCGTTACAAAATGATCATTTACACCTGTAAACTCACATTTTGCGCCTTAAACTGACGGATTTTAGGGGCCATCTGAACAGTTACTGCATAGTGCTGAATAATTACATGCGAATCCATCTAATCTCTGTCGGTAATAAAATGCCCACCTGGGTCCAGGAGGGATACCGGGAGTACGCCAAGCGGATGCCGGGAGAGTGTGCGCTGCAGTTGCTGGAGATCGCTCCGGGCCACCGCGGCAAAAATGCCGATGTAGCGCGTATAGTGAGGGATGAAGGGGCGCGCATGCTGAAAGCGATACCCGGTAACTGTCGGGTGGTGGCGCTGGATGTGAAGGGCAAGACGTGGAGTACTGAGCAGCTCTCTTCACAACTTGGTAACTGGATGAGTGAGGGGCGTGACCTGGCGCTGTTGGTTGGCGGCCCCGAAGGGCTGGCGGCAGATTGTCTGCAGCGGGCGGACGGCCGCTGGTCGCTGTCGCCCCTAACCATGCCCCATCCCCTGGTGCGGGTGGTGGTGGCAGAGCAGCTCTACCGCGCCTGGAGCCTACTGCGCAACCACCCCTATCACCGCGCCTGACTCTCTTTCGCTTTACCAATAGTGTAAGCTGGTGGAAAAAACAGCGGTGCACTTCATGACCTCTCCTCAAATCTACTTGGCTTCACGTTCACCCCGCAGGCGTGAACTCCTGACACAGATCGGCGTCTCACATCAGGTGGTGTCAGTGGATGTGGACGAAACGGTTCTACCGGACGAGGCGGCCGCCGCCTACACGGTGCGACTGGCTCTGGCCAAAGCGGATGCAGGAGTGGCCGCCATTGCCGGTAAGGCGCCCCTGCCGGTGCTGGGAGCAGACACGGCGGTAGTGGTGGATGGCCGGATTCTTGGCAAGCCCAGTTCCTGCGATGAAGCTCTGGAGATGATCGCGCGACTCTCCGGGCGCAGCCACAAAGTGCTTACCGGCGTAGCGCTTGCAGGAGCGGTGTCGGGGAGTGAGTGCCGGCAGAGCCTGCTCAGTGTCAGCAGTGTCACCTTCCGCGATGTCAGCAGGGACGAGGCCCTCGCCTATTGGCGTAGCGGCGAGCCAGCCGACAAAGCGGGAGGCTATGGTATTCAGGGATTGGGCGCACTCTTTATCACCCACCTGGAGGGGAGCTTCTCCGGGGTGATGGGACTGCCGCTGTACGAGACGGGAGCGCTCCTGGGCAATGCTGGCATTAAAATAATGGGTACTTAAGGAATCTCTGTCGTAGATAAACTACCTGAATAGTGGTAGAGATATCACCTTAACCCGCACAACTAATGGATATTATAAAGAGAAAATTGGATGACTGAAGAGATACTGGTCAATGTGACCCCGCCCGAGACCCGTGTGGCTGTAATCGAGAACGGTGTGGTGCAGGAGGTGATCATCGAACGCGCCCAGCGCCGGGGCCTGGTGGGCAACATCTACAAAGGAAAGGTGTGCCGCGTACTGCCCGGAATGCAGGCGGCATTTGTGGAGATAGGGCTGGAGCGGGCCGCATTCCTTCACGCCTCAGACATCACCCCTAACAACGGAGACAACGGCCACCAGGAGGAGTGCCACGAAAATATCAGCGGGTTGGTGCAGGAGGGCAGAGAGGTGGTGGTGCAGGTGGTCAAGGATCCACTCGGCACCAAGGGAGCACGGCTCACCACCCACCTCTCCATCCCCTCCCGTTACCTGGTCTTCATGCCCGCCATGACCGGCCCCGGCATCTCACAGAAAATTGAGGAGGAGGAGGAACGCGATCGCCTGCGAGACATCATGAATGAGTTCACCAGCGACTCCATTGTTGCCGGCAATTTTATCGCCCGCACTGCCGCTGAGGGGATGAGCCCGGAGACACTGAAAACCGACATGCGCTTCCTCACCCGCCTGTGGCATACCATTCAGGATCACCTCGACACCACCCCTCCGGGTGAGCTTATCCATGAGGATGCACCGCTCTATCTGCGCGCCCTGCGCGATCTGGTCAACCCCGAGGTAGAGAAATTGCGCATCGACTCCCGTGCGAGCTGGAAAAAACTCAAGCAGTTTGCCGAGAAACTGCTGCCGGATAACACGGTACAGATCGAGTACTACCCCGGTGAGCGCCCGATTTTTGACCTCTACGGTGTCGAAGACGAAATCCAGAAGGCGCTGCAGCGCAAGGTGAATCTGAAATCGGGTGGCCACCTGGTGATCGAGCAGACCGAGGCGATGACCACTATCGATATCAACACCGGCACCTTTGTTGGACATCGCAATCAGGAAGAGACCATCTTCAAGACCAACATGGAGGCGGCACAGGCGATCGCCCGGCAACTGCGGCTGCGCAACCTTGGCGGTATTATCATTATCGATTATATCGACATGCGCACAGAAGAGCACAAGCGTCAGGTGCTGAGGGCACTGGAGAAGAGCCTGGCGCGGGATCATACCAAGGCCAATGTCACCGAAGTATCATCCCTTGGCTTGGTGGAGATGACCCGCAAGCGTACCCGCGAATCTCTTGAACATATACTCTGCGAGCCCTGCAGCTGCTGCAACGGCCGCGGCTCGGTAAAGACCGCAGAGACCACCTGCTACGAGATCTTCCGTGATATTCTGCGTGAGGCGCGGCAGTTCGATGTAGAGTCGTTGCTGGTGCTCGCCTCCCAAACGGTGGTTGACCGGCTGATGGACGAGGAGTCATCCACCCTTGCAGAGCTGGAGGGTTTCATCGGTAAGACAATCCGTCTGCAGGCGGAGAACTTATACTCTCAAGAGTACTATGATGTGGTATTGATATAGGGAACTTCTGAAACCACCCCATGATTCGCATCTACCGTTTCTCTGCCGCCACCCTCAAGCGCCTGCTGATCATCAGCATCATTCTCGGCGGCATTGCGGTAGGCACGGGGCGGATGCTGACCCCCACTATCGCCGATTATCGCAGTGAAATCGAGCAGTGGACCAGTCAGACACTGGGCCAGCGGGTAACCATAGGCACTATTGAAGGGAGCTGGCAGGGGGCGGCGCCGAAGCTGATACTTCGTGACCTCGCCCTCCATGGCGAGACCGGGCCGCTGCTGCGACTCTCCGAAGTACATATCGCCATCGGCCTGATTGAGAGCCTGCAACAGGGCCGCCCTTCCCCCAGCAAAATCACCATCCACGCCCCCAAGGTAAGCGTCACACGTCGCCTGGACGGCACAGTCACCGTCGCCGGACTGCAAAACATCGACAACCGGGGAGACAGCAGCGGTGCCTTTCTGCTGCCGCTTCGTATTGATGTACAGCAGGGGGAGATCACCTGGCGGGATCTCGCCACCGGAGCCCCACCACTGCATCTCACCGGTGTCGAGCTGAGCCTGCGCAACGATGGTGAACGCCATCAACTGGAAGGTAGCCTGGTGCTACCGGGTGAACCCAGTGGCCGCCTGCAACTGGCGGCCGACCTGCAGGGACAGCCGGGGGTTGGTGGCGATTGGTCTGCTGATCTCTACTTCAAGGGCAGCGGGCTCGACCTCACGCGGCTACTCAACCGCCGCATTCCCGATGCCTACCGCTTCCAACGGGGGCTGGGCGACCTGGAGCTCTGGAGCCACTGGGAAAAAGGTGTGATGACGCAGTTGGAGGGAACGGCCAACTGGCGCAAGTTCAGCATGAGCCGCACTCTCGACAATGGCAGTGAGATGCGCACTCTCGATTTTGACCACCTGGGCGGCTCCTTTCACTGGCGTCGGCAACAGAGTGGGTGGCGCATCGACCTGGCAAACCTGGAGGTAAGCCGACTTGGACTGAGCTGGCCAAAGACCCGTTTCAGCCTGACCAACCACCGGGATGACGAAGGCAGGCAGCAATTCATCGCTGGCTCAAGCTTTGCACGACTGGAGGATATCAATGCCGTTGCCTGGCTACTGCCGTTCACCCCGCCGGAGTATAACCAGGCTCTGCTGGAGATCCTGCCTCACGGTGACCTCCATGACCTCCGTTTCCGTTTTCACGAAACCGACGGTGCTCCCAGCTGGTCCGCCTCCGGCAGGAGCCAATCCATTCTGACCCGGCCATACCGTGGCCTGCCAGGGAGCGATAACCTCGCCTTCAGTTGGTGGATGGATCAGAGCCGGGGCAGCCTGCAGTTAAGTTCCAGCGATGCCAGCCTCCAGTTCCCCGGCTTATTCAGGGCGCCACTGTCCATCGACAATCTTAGCGGCAGCCTCGACTGGCAGCGTCTGGACAACGGTGACTGGAGCCTGGAGTCAAAGAAGATCTCTGCCGCCAACCACCATGTCACCACCGAAAGCCGCTTGCGGCTGCTACTTCCGACAAGCACAGGGAAACCACCCTTTCTCGACCTACAGACCGATTTTCACGACGGTGACGGCCGCGCCTTCTCTCACTACCTGCCTGCGGGCATCATGCCAACTGCGGTGGTGGAGTGGCTCGACCGCAGTGTCTATGGCGGTCACGTTCCCCAAGGCTCCGCCCTCTTCAGGGGGGCACTCAATGAGTTCCCCTTCAAGGAGAAGCCGGGAGGCCGGTTCGAGGTCTACTTTGCTGTTGAAGGTGCCGCCCTCGACTACCAGGAAGGGTGGCCCAAGCTGGAGGAGCTGACCGCCAATGTGCGCTTTCTCAACAGCCGCATGGATGCCTGGTTAATAAGCGGCCGCATTCTCGACAGCCGTATTCGTTCCCTGCAGTGCGAGATAGATGACCTCGTAAAGGGTGATAAAATAGAACTTCGCGGCGAAGCCGTGGGCCCGTTCAGCGACAACCTCAGGCTGCTGCGCGACTCACCGTTAAAAGAGGATTTTGCCTCTCTGGTGGAGGGGGTGAGCGGTGAAGGTGAGGCTCGACTTGCTCTCGACATCATCCTCCCCCTCGATGACACTCCACTGAAGCTCAACGGCAAACTGCTGTTTCAGGAGAACCAGCTGCGCCTGGAACGGCAGGATCTGACCATCAAACAGACCCGCGGCCATCTCTCGTTCGACCAGGATCACCTCTACACCGATGACCTTTCGGGAGAGCTGATGGGCACCCGGGTGCAAGTGCAGGTATCCACCCCAAAGGAGAACAGCCGCGCCACCCGGGTGGTGGTCGGCGGTACCATCCCCGCGCAGACACTGGTTCAACGCTTTCCGGGGCTGCCACAGTTGCAACGCCTGAAGGGATCTTCCGACTGGCGGCTGCAGGTTGACATCCCCCACCCGTCCGCCGGGCCCACCGCCCCGGTACCACTGGAGGTCAGCTCCGACCTTGTCGGCAGTGCCATTGATCTGCCGGCACCCCTCGGCAAAACCGCCCTGCCGCCACAGCCCCTCTTCCTCGCTACAGATCTCAGCGGCAAGTCTCAGACACCACTGAAAATAAGATTTGGTCAACTGCTGGATGCCGACCTGCTGCTCGACAGCAGCAACCCGGACAATCCCCGCCTCCTGGGTGGAAATATTCGCCTTGGCAACACCCCCATGGAATCAACCCAACAACAGGGGCTGCGGATCAAGGTAAAACTACCGGAGCTGATTCTTGATCCCTGGCTGGAACTAGCCAAGGGTGAAAGCGACACGGCAGCGGCGCCGAAAATCCGGCAACTGAACCTGGATCTGGAACGGCTGCTGCTCAAAGGAACCGAGTTCACCCCTTTCCGGCTCTCCCTTGAGGAGCAGGGAAAGGTGCTCACAGGCGACGTCTCAAGCAACCACTTTGAGGGCACCATTGAAATACCCGGGGATATCCAGCAAACACCCCTTCGCCTCAACCTGAAGCGGCTCGATATCACTTTTGACCCCGACATCCTCCCCGGGCCGGATGATGAGATTCCCACTACCGAGATCGATCCCACCCGCCTCCCCGCCCTGGAAGCGAAGATTGAAAAAGTCTCCATCAACGGCAAGTCCTTCGGCCCGCTGCAGCTGACCTCCCAACGGGTGCCCGATGGCTGGAACATCCAGTCACTCACCCTCACCTCACCGCAACTGCAGCTCGCTGCCGCAGGCCATTGGAGCAAGCTTGCCGGCGGTGGGCAAGAGACCGAAATCGATCTCTCAATAGAGAGTCCGAAACTGGGCCGGCTGCTGGAGGATTTCAGATTCGCCAGAAATATCGACGATGCACCGGCAGTTTTCAATAGCCGGCTGCAGTGGCCCTACGGCCCCCAGGGCTTCAGCCGTGAGCGCCTCAGCGGCAGGGTGGATATGCATATCGGCAAGGGCACTTTTCTTAACGTCAACCCGGGTGTAGGCCGTATCTTCGGCCTGCTCAATCTCGGTGCTCTGCAGCGGCGCCTGACCCTCGACTTCAGCGATGTGTTTGCAAAGGGGTTCGCCTTTGACAGCATAGAGGGTGGGTTCATCCTCGATAACGGTGATGCCTTCACCTCAGACTTCACCATCACCGGTCCCTCTGCCACTACCGAAATTACCGGTCGTACCGGACTGGCCGATGAGGATTTCGACCAGCTCGTAACCGTTACCCCACGCCTCTCCTCGTCACTCACAATTGCAGGCGCCATCGCCGGCGGACCGGTGGTGGGGGCGGCACTCTACCTGGCGGAGAAGGTGGTGGGGAAACGTATCGACAGGGCAAACAAAATTCAGTATCTGGTCACCGGCTCCTGGCAGGATCCG
>JBEVXT010000383.1:10274-16015 GCA_040505955.1 Sedimenticola sp.
TGAGTCATATTCGCGTTTATTTGCGTTCATTTTCGGCTGAGTTTCAGGGGTAATCAGGTAATCGATTGTATGCGCACGACCCCCAAAGTAATACAGAGAGCACCATGAGCGATCCCAAGCAAAAGATTGCCGCCATCCAGATGGCGACGAGCCCCAATGTCAGCGCCAACCTGCTGGAAGCTGCGCGGCTGACTGCAGAAGCTGTTGAAAACGGTGCTGGACTGGTGGTTCTGCCAGAAAATTTTGCCTTTATGGGCAAGCGGGATCAGGAGTTCAGCCCACTACATGAAGTGGATGGCAGCGGCCCACTGCAGGAGTTTCTCAGCCAGTTGGCGAAACGCTACGGTATCTGGCTGGTGGGTGGAACCATCCCCATGAAGGCCAGCGACAACAGCCGGGTGCGGACCTCCTGCCTGGTCTATAATTCGAACGGCGAACGGGTGGCGCGCTATGACAAGATCCACCTCTTCGATGTCAACCTGATCGAGTCCAATGAGCGTTATACCGAATCAGCCACCATTGAGCCAGGGGAGGAGGTTGTTGTGGTTGACTCACCTTTTGGCAGGCTCGGACTGGCGATCTGCTACGATCTGCGCTTTCCGGAACTGTTTCGCAAGCTGCTCTCCAAGGGCATGGAGATCGCTTGCCTACCTTCAGCATTCACCGCCATTACCGGCAAGGCACACTGGGAGTCCCTGGTACGGGCCAGAGCGATAGAGAACCTCTCTTACGTAGTCGCCGCCGCTCAGGGTGGATTTCACATCAGCGGCCGTGAAACCCACGGTCACAGCATGATCGTCGACCCCTGGGGCCGCATCCTTGATCAAGTGGCCGGTGGTACAGGCTCGGTGGTCTGTGAAGTAGACTTGGAGTATCTCGCCAACACGCGCCGCAACTTTCCGACCATCGAGCACCGAAAACTAACCTGCAATTAGAGCATCCCGGATCCCCAGCTCAATAGACTACCCCCTCAACCCGGTTTTTTGTACGGTTGATAAAGTGGGCGTTCAACCTAATTGTCCATACAACCCAACTGACCGATTCTGAATACCATGTCCGACACCCTTGATATTGCACGCCGTACACTGCTCACACCCGCTGACCTCAACGAGGGCGATCTTGAGCAGGTGATGGGGCAACTCTTCACCTCACGCCTCGATGCCGCCGACATCTACTTTCAGGCGAGCCGACTCGAGTCCTGGGTGCTGGATGAAGGAATCATCCGGGAGGGTAACTACAATATAGAGCAGGGAGTCGGGGTGCGGGCCATCAGTGGTGAAAAGACCGGCTTTGCCTACACCGATGAGATCCACCTCCCCAGTCTGCTGGAGGCCGCCCGCACCGCCGGAGCGATTGCCCGCAGTGGCGGTCAACAGCGTATCCGGGTGCGGGCGGCGGCGGCCCATCAACCGATCTACTCACCGATCAACCCCCTGGAGACCCTCAACGAACAGGAGAAGGTGGATCTGCTGAAACAGCTTGATGTGGAGGCGCGCAAACAGGATCCCCGGGTGAAACAGGTGACTGTCGGCCTAGTGGCCGCCCACGATGTGGTACTGGTGGTGGCCTCCGACGGCACCCTCAGCGGGGATGTTCGTCCTCTGGTTCGCTGCAGTGTCCATGTCATCGTTGAAGAGAACGGCCGTCGTGAACAGGGATCCAGCGGTGGCGGAGGACGCCAGGGCTTCCGGTTTTTCATCGACCAGGAACGTGCCCTCGGTTACGCACGAGAGGCGGTGCGCCAGGCACTGATCAACCTGGATGCAAAAGCGGCCCCCGCCGGTGCCATGACCGTGGTGCTCGGCTCCGGTTGGCCCGGCATTCTGCTCCACGAGGCGATTGGTCACGGTCTGGAGGGGGATTTCAACCGCAAGGGCACCTCCGCCTTCAGCGGTCGAATCGGTGAACGGGTCGCCACCAGCGGCTGCACCGTGGTGGATGACGGCACACTGCCGGATCTGCGCGGCTCCCTGACCATCGATGACGAGGGAACGCCCTCTCAAAACACCGTTCTGATTGAAGACGGCATCCTCCGTGGTTACATGCAGGATAATCACAATGCCGGTTTGATGGGCGTCTCCTCCACCGGCAACGGCCGGCGTGAGTCCTACGCCCACCTGCCCCTGCCGCGCATGACCAACACCTATATGCTGCCCGGAGAGCATCCCCCGGAAGAGATTATCGCCTCGGTTGAGAAGGGGCTCTATGCGGCCAATTTTGGTAGTGGTCAGGTCGATATCACCTCAGGCAAGTTTGTCTTCTCCGCCAGCGAAGCCTATCTGATTGAAAATGGCCGCATCACCCAGCCGATAAAGGGCGCCACCCTCATCGGCAACGGCCCGGATGTACTTACCCGCGTCAGCATGATCGGCAACGACCTGGAGCTGGATCCCGGCGTCGGCACCTGTGGCAAAGAGGGGCAGAGCGTACCCGTGGGAGTGGGCCAGCCCACCCTCAAAATCGATGAGTTGACCGTCGGTGGCACCAGTGCCTGACGGTAATAGTAATATGAGTGAAGACAAAAATATGAAAGAGCGTCAGGCAAAACAGGAGCAGATGGTTAACGATCTGCTGAACGAGGCAAAAAAGCAGGGCGCAAGTGCAGCTGAAGCGGCTGTATCCAGTGACTCCGGCCTCTCGGTCAACGTCCGACTGGGAGATGTCGAGACCATTGAACACACCCGTGACCAGGGGCTTGGGGTAAGCGTTTACTTCGGCCACAGAAAAGGTTCCGCCAGCACCTCAGATTTCAGCCGGGAAGCGATTCGAGATACGGTCAAAGCCGCCTGCAATATCGCCCGCTACACCAGCGAAGATGAATTTAGCGGGCTGGCTGATGCTGAGCTGATGGCAACCGATATACCGGATCTAGACCTCTATCACCCCTGGAGTATTGATGCCGGGAAAGCGATTGAACTGGGTATCGAGTGCGAAGCGGCGGCACTGAACTGCGATAAACGGATCACCAATTCAGAAGGCGCCGCAGTCAACAGCGGTAACGGACTTCAGGTCTACGGCAACAGCCACGGCTTTATCGGCGGCTTTCCCAGCAGCCGGCACAGTATCAGCTGCTCGGTAATCGGCCAACAGGGCGACGCCATGCAGCGCGACTATTGGTACACATCCAGCCGTGACGCTGAAGCAATGGAGCCACCGGCGGAGGTTGGACGCAAGGCCGGAGAAAGAACCCTGGCCCGCCTCGGTGCCCGCCAGATCAAGACCCAGGAAGCGCCGGTGATCTTCCGGGCCGATGTCGCAGGCAGTCTACTGAGTGGGCTGACCGGTGCGATCAGCGGCTCCAGCATCTACCGCCAAGCCAGCTTCCTCCTCGACCACCTGGAGAAGCGGATATTTCCAGAGTTTGTGCACATCCATGAAAATCCGCTTCTACTTCGCGGGTTGGCCAGTTCACCATTCGACAGTGAAGGGGTCGCCACCCAACCCAGAAGCTTTGTCAAAGAGGGTGTACTCAAGAGCTATATCCTAGGTAGCTACTCCGCCCGCAAACTGGGGATGCAGACCACCGGCAACGCGGGTGGTGTGCGCAACCTCACCATCGACTCCGGCGACCTGGATCTTGAAGGTCTGCTACAGCAGATGGGCCGTGGCCTGCTGGTCACCGAGATGATGGGCCAGGGACTTAACACCGTCACCGGCGACTACTCCCGTGGTGTCGCAGGGTTTTGGGTAGAGAACGGAGAGATCCAGTACCCGGTGGAAGAGATCACCATCGCCGGCAATATGAAGGAGATGTTTGCCCATCTGGTCGCCGTCGGCCGGGATATCGATCCCCGAGGCAGCATCCGCACCGGCTCCTGGCTGATTGAGTCCATGACGATTGCCGGGGGCTAACGCCGCTTCTTTGGATCGGCTTTTTTCATGGATGCCTTCTTTGGGGCGGTAACCAGGTCACCCAAAATCCCTAACCACCATCAAGGTGGATAGGTGGTGTACCTGTACGTCCATGAATTGACTAGAAAACCTTGTCATTAGTATCTAAATGCTTTAAAAGAGAGGTGTCTTCATACTCGATACAACGTAAGGGACGCTTGTTTTCATGAAACCGAAGGAAGCGGGTGATCCACTCTTCGCAACACCGTCACTTCACCCGAGGGTACTGATGGGCATCGGTAGATACTTGCCTGTGATGTTGCAACCCAAACCTTCCAGTGCGTTTCAGATAGAGAACTTTTGGCGGGTTAAATCTGTGGACGTGCCGTCGGGTTATGTCGGGGAACATGCCAGCAATATAATCATCAGTTATACGCAAAGGGAGACAAAATGATCGTTAAATCACAAGATGGAAAAAGAAACAGCTTCTATGGTGTTGAGTTCCTAGTGCTTTCGCACGGCCCAGACTCAATGGTAGCAAAGATGTTATACAAGATTGAAGATAATGTTCCATTTCACAGTCACCCGAATGAACAAAGTGGCTATGTACTGAATGGAAAATACAGAATCAATTTCTTTGAGTATGATCAGGTAATTTGTGCTGGAGATTCATACTCAATACCAGCTAATGTTGGCCACAGCATTGAAATCATTGAAGCGGGAGAGGTATTGGATTTCTTTACTCCACCAAGAGAAGATTACCTATGAAACGTATAACAATGTAAATCAACCTGACATTTTGTTCGCTAACGCTCTCAAAATGACAGGTTATTTACGGCGTTACTGCCAAAATTAAAATTTTGATCTTTAAGATTAAAATTGACAACTAATAACATAGATTGGAATTAGATAATATAAAATGAATAATCGACATTCAAAAAAAGTGGGTAGGAATGATTTGTGTCCGTGTGGTGGTGGTAAAAAATATAAGAAGTGTTGTTTGCTGAATGATCAAAAAAATATGATTGTCAAAGATGTAAATAATGTGATTTCAGAATTAGAGTATAAGATAACTGATGAGCCAGTTGACGATAGTGATATAAGAGAATTACCGGAAGAAGTTCAGAACAAAATGGATGAGCTATATCATGAGCTT
Organism: Sedimenticola sp.; assembly: GCA_040505955.1. Taxonomy (GTDB): domain Bacteria; phylum Pseudomonadota; class Gammaproteobacteria; order Chromatiales; family Chromatiaceae; genus Vondammii. Next base: position 15,262 of record JBEVXT010000383.1, read on the forward strand.
CACATAAATCCAAATAATTGCATTGAAGATTTAGAAGTATTGACAGAGAGATATTCACATATACCATTATTTTATAATTATCTTTATGCTGCATATACACAAACAGGACAAATAACAAAGGCTAATAATGTAATGAAAGAAAATTACAAAAAAAATCCTACTTATCTTTTTGCATTATTAAATTATTCTGAGTATTTAATTAATAATGGTGATTTCACCAAAGTGGCTGAAGTACTTAATAACAAGTTTGACTTGAATCTTTTGTACCCAAACAGAGATACCTTTCATACAACAGAAGTTGTCAACTTTCATGGGGTTATTGGTATATATTTTATTCTTGCAGGGAAAACAGAGAAGGCATTGAGATGTTTGAAAATTTTAAAAGCAATATCACCAATGGATGATCATACAAAGAGGTTGAATGAATATTTACGCACAAATAGGATGCTTATTGCTTGAAAAATGACTACAGCGTCAGAATGAAGTTGGATTCAAGAATATTTGAATAAATCAATAGGTTACACTAAACGCAGATAATAATTGTACCACCATCTAAGCTGATGTCATAGTAGGCGCATGAGCTAACCCGTTGATTTTTTTAGTATACAGCCTGGATGCGGGGGCGTATGAATGATACAACTATGTGCTATATTATGCGTTATACACATAAGTGCATCAGGAGGGGTTACAAAGATATAAGGACACCCATCATCTTGGTTTACCCAGTTGATGGGTGTCCCGGTCTTTTTTTATC
>JBEVXT010000384.1:0-7197 GCA_040505955.1 Sedimenticola sp.
AGATGAGGGCGGAGTTAAAGCTGTTTATGGACTTTGTTCCCGGCATATTCAAGCGGCGGGAGGTGCCTGACCCGTACTATGGTGGAGAGAAGGGATTTGAGAAGGTGTTTGATATGGTGGAAGAGGCTTCACTCGGTCTACTCTCTGAGATCCGTAGCAAACATTTGCCTGGTTAGCCTACCTCGTCAGGATTCAGTTGGCGGTCTGCAATTCCTTGCCTCACGGGCATCGTTTCGAAATATAAGAGCATACTGTCTCGGTTTTAAGACAACTTCCCCTCTAAATTTGATGGGAATTGACCACCGCCAGATACCCTACCTGCGCAGCTACAATCACAGTGGTCGCTATTACAACACTCGCTGGGATCCCATGCTGTATGATCGCTTTGGACTCTACTCCCTGGGAGAGATTCATTTTTCCCGCGAAGGATCTTTGGGCAATACCATCAAGCGTCTGATCCGTGAGTCGGAGGCGGGTTGGATCCACCGCGAGCTTCAGGAGTTGTTGCATGTTCGAGTATAGGTATTGCGTCACGAAGAGATACAACGGGAGAAGGTGGGCGGTTTTTATCTCTACCTCCATTGGAAGTATGGTTGTGGGATAAGAAAAGCAAGCCCATCGTTGACGCCTGATTACTCGCAGAGAATATGGCTGCCCTACCGAAATCAAATATAGCATCAGTAGTGCACTAGGCAGCACCACAAACCATCGTTTGGCACAAATGCAGGGACAACGTTTTAGAATCGAGCGTGCTTTTCAGGATGGTAAGAGCTACGTAGGGATGGGTCACTACCAAGCCAGAGGTTGGAAGTAATGGAATCACCACATGGAATTGGTACTTATGGTTATATTATTTATGCTTGAAGAGCGGATAATACAGGAAGAGTAATACTCCATTACTGAGCTGCTTTGACATCACGACACTCTTGGCTTATTTTCTTCCCAAAGGAGCAATTTTCCGAGATGAAGTAATTCATCAAATGGACGTTCGATATTTTCAATGACAAGCGTCATGGCACTGGTAATTGACCATATTATTTATGCTAGAAGAGCGGATAATGCAGGAAGAGGATACTCCATTACTGAGCTGCTCTTACATCACGACACTCTTGGCTTATTTTCTTCCAAAACGAGCAATTTTCCGAGCTGAAGTAATTCATCAAATGGACGTTCGACATTTAAAATGACAAGCGTCCAGTCAATGACCAGGATGTCCGGGGCACTAATAGGTTGTCGAAGGCCGAGTTGATTTTGGGGGCTGGGATGTCCCAAAATCTTTCACGAGGTCGAAGACTCACTTCAAATATTTTTGCGAAACAGAAACAATGAAATATCTAGAATAATGCCGTTTATAAGCGAGTTTTAATGTACTACAATTATTTTTTGGAATAGCCACTCACAGCACAGGGAGCCTCCATGACAGAAAAACTTCCACCACTTCACGGCATTGCCGCTTACAACCCCTCTCTCCTCGATCCGGATGAGCTTAAATGTTACTTTGTGGCACGGCACCCTCTGCTTAAAGTGATGGTGGAGGGGCTGCGCCGGGAACAGCCGGGAAAAACACCACAACACCGCCTTATCGTTGGCACCCGCGGCATGGGCAAAACCACCCTGCTGCACCGTTTTGCACTGGCGGTTAAGGAAGATCCATCACTCGCTTCAATCTGGTTGCCGCTCACCTTCCCCGAAGAGCAGTACAACATTTCACAGCTCTCCGATCTTTGGGTCAACTGCCTGGACGCTTTGAGTGATTCACTGAAAAAGATGGGAGAGGTGACGCTCTCCAATGAACTCAACGAGTATGTGGATGCATTGCCGCAAGCGGAAGAGGCTCGTGCCGCTAAGGCGCTATGGGTGCTACTCAGCTACTCCCAACGGCTTGACAGGCGTCTGCTGCTGTTGGTGGATAACCTCGATATTGTCCTGGATCGTTTAGCTGAATTTCACAGCGTCATTCGCGAGGTGCTGGATCATGAACCACGTTTACTACTGATCGGGGCCCGCTTACAGGGGCTGAAGGTGACAATTGAATACGATGCCGCCTTCTCTGATTTTTTTACGATCCATGAACTCGAAGAGCTCAGTGAGGAAGAGGTAAAAGAGTTTCTGGGGCGGCTTGCGGAGTGGGGTAACAATGCCGGTGTCACCCGCATGATAGCGGAAAACTCGGTGAGACTGCGCACCCTCTATACCCTTACCGGCGGTAATCTACGCACAGCGGTCCTGCTTTACGGCGTGTTGGCACAAGGTATCGATGGTGATGTGCGTAGTGATTTTGAAAGACTGCTGGATCACTGCACACCCCTCTACAAGGCACGGTTCGAGGAGCTTTCTCACCAGGCCCAGAAGGTCGTTGATGCCATGGCCATCTACTGGGATCCGCTGACTGCGGGGGGGTTGGCCAAGCTGGTTAGATTGCCGGTGAATACGGTCTCCACTCAACTCACCCGGCTAGAGCGGCAGGGGGTGGTGGAGAAGGTGGATCTTAGACCGGGTCGTAAGCACGGTTTTCAGATTGCCGAGCGCTTTTTCAATATATGGTATCTGATGCGCACCAGCGGTCGAGTGCGCCGCCGCCTGATCTGGCTGGTGCAGTTTCTCCAGGTGTTCTACAGTCAGGATGAGTCGCGGGAGCGTACCCGCAGTCAACCACAGAATGGAGTTGCTGGTAAAGGCGACAGCAGTCTGCGCCACTCCGGAGTTGCCGCCCCCCGCGCCCGCGTCATTGACGATGGGCCTCCGGAGAGTTCCGCCCTGCAGATCATGATGAGCGACCGTCAGCTACGCAAAGCGCTTGAAGGGATGATCGATTTTGATGGGGATGACGCGAGGTTGGCAGCCAGGCCCGAAATGATAGCTTTCATTAAAGAGCTGCCCAAGATGATAGCATCCAGTCGGCCCAACTGGCCAAAGGAGGTGGATGTCGGGCAATTGATAAAACGTCTGGTTGAATTGCCCATTATGTCACAAGTACATAAGCAGCAGATTCTCAGTGTGTTGCCATCAATGAGCGATGATAGTCTTGTTAAACTTGATTCGATTTTGCGAACTTCAGTCAGCGAATTGAATGCAGCGTTTTTACTAGATTCGCCTCTTCCAAAAGCATTGAAAAAAGCGGTACATGACGGGCTGATAGACACAATATATGATGTGGATGGATTGCGGGTTGCTGCTGAATTTTACCAGCAACCTGCTTTGGACGTGCTTGCTAATCTAGAGGAGCTTAGGAGGAGGGACAGGAAATTTTCAGTTGCCGAGCTGAAGGATCTAATGGGACAGGTTAAAAAGTATGGAGTGAACTATCAGTGGGATAACCTGGCAAATGCAATGGAGGAGCAGGGTAACCCGACGACTGCCATAGAGGCGTACCGTGAGCTGTTGAAGGTCAAACCTGATCATGAGGATGCCTGGAACAACATGGCAATTGCGTTGGAGAAACAGGGTGACTGGGCGTCTGCCATAAAGGCGTACCGTAAGCAGGTGGAGGTCAAACCTGATCATGAATATGCCTGGAACAACATGGCAATTGCGTTGGAGGAACAGCGTGACTGGGCGTCTGCCATAGAGGCGTACCGTGAGCTGTTGAAGGTCAAACCTGATCATGAGGATGCCTGGAACAACATGGCAATTGCGTTGGAGAAACAGGGTGACTGGGCGTCTGCCATAAAGGCGTACCGTAAGCAGGTGGAGGTCAAACCTGATCATGAATATGCCCGGGACAACCTGATAATTGCGTTGGAGAAACAGCGTGACTGGGCGTCTGCCATAGAGGCGTACCGTGAGCTGTTGAAGGTCAAACCAGATCATAAGGATGCCTGGAACAACATGGCAGGTGTGTTGGAGAAACAGGGTAATCTGATGGCGGCTATAGAGGCGTACCGTAAGCAGGTGGAGGTCAAGCCAGATCATGAGGATGCCTGGAACAACATGGCAATTGCGTTGGAGAAACAGGGTGACTGGGCGTCTGCCATAAAGGCGTACCGTAAGCAGGTGGAGGTCAAACCTGATCATGAATATGCCCGGGACAACCTGATAATTGCGTTGGAGAAACAGCGTGACTGGGCGTCTGCCATAGAGGCGTACCGTGAGCTGTTGAAGGTCAAACCTGATCATGAGGATGCCTGGAACAACATGGCAGGTGTGTTGGAGGAACAGGGTAATCTGACGGCGGCTATAGAGGCGTACCGTAAGCAGGTGGAGGTCAAGCCAGATCATGAGGATGCCTGGAACAACATGGCAGGTGTGTTGGAGGAACAGGGTAATCTGACGGCGGCTATAGAGGCGTACCGTAAGCAACTGGAGGTCGAGCCAGATCATGAATGTGCCTGGAATAACCTAGCCAGAGTGCTGGAGAAGCAAGATAATCTGGAAGATGCGATTAAAACCTATCGTGAAGGAATAAGCCGTGAGTCAACTAGGGGGCAATGTCACAACGGCCTGGCCTGGAGTTACTATTTACGTGGTGAGTCGCTTACCGAGGCAGAGGCATTGGCTCGCGAGGCGGTCGCTATCGATCCTGAAGTTCTGGACTACCGGAACACGCTCGCTACGCTGCTTCTTTGCAATGGCAAATGGCCGGAGGCTAAAACAGAGGCACGACTTTTTCTCAAGCTAGTGGATGAGCATTTGCTGGAGTCGACCTGGAGTAGTCTCCAGTTCTTCTTCCGGGAGGTTGTCACCAAGGGGTACGCCCAGGAGGTAGTAGAGCTACTACAGGAGACGGGTGCGGCCGAACGCTGGCGGCCTCTCTATACCGCGTTGAAAGCTGTGGTGGAAGGAGAGGATCAGTTTACCCGGGTGGCACCCGAGGTGAGCGAAATTGCCAAAGAGCTGTTCGAGCAGATCACTGGTGTCACGTAGTTACCAAAATAAACGCTTATAACCACCTATACTGCAAAAAATCATTGTAACTTTTCAATAACCCAGTGCATATGGATAACTTTCAGGCGGGGTGCAGTGACGCCTTTTCAGGACGCACAGCAGCAGGGATGCTGCAGTGAGCGTACGACGTACAGGGACGTACTAGTGTCGCGGGAGGCAGGATGCCGTGAGCGACCAGGGAGGTATTCACAGCGTGTCCTGAAAAGGCGTTACTGCACACCCATGCACGGACTTTTTGAGAAGTTACAAATCATTCGCTGCCAGCGATGGAGGGCGAAGCGAAGGCTGGTAATCCCCGGTAGCCGTTGAGTGATGTTCTGTTAAGTTTTTCGGATACTCACAAATGGCATCAGTGTCCATGATTCCATAGCTCCTGGGAATCAGATACCGCTCCAAGCTATCGTTGGGAGCTATGAGCGGTTTTTCCATACTAATTGCAAAAAGTTAATTTATTTAAAAATTCGATTTGAGGTTATTACCTTGATGCCAATTCTATTTTTTCAAAAAACGGAGCAAGGCTCGTAGATTGTCTTATAGCGCATTATTTCAGTGAGTTTGTTTGACACACTTATAAGTTTAAGCGGGAACGTCCATGTGCCAGATAGGCCCCAACACGCCGTTTCGACGCACCTTGCTCATAAAGCCGGGCCACCTTCTCGTCTCGTCGTGATCGCGCCGCGTCAGATACCCGTAAGCCGGTGTGGCGGCAATGAAATCCGAGAAAATCGAAGCTTTTTTAACTTTATCGATAAAGGTCTTCTCCGGATGCATCTCGACGCCTCGCGCTTGCAGTGCAACATACTGCTGCTTCAGTTCGGTCTCGTTGGGCAGCAGCCGCTGCAACTGTTCGGCAAAGTCCGACTCCCGCCTATGGAACGAGTACATCGAACGCTACCACTATCTTAGCCACAAACCACTTCCCGGTGCTCAACTTTGTTACCTCGTCCAGGCGAAGGGGCAGCTCATTGTGTTACTTGGATTTGGCGCCGCTGCCTGGCAGACCGCACCCCGTGACCGTTATATCGGCTGGACGCATGACCAGCGCAAGAAAAACCTCCACCTCATCGTCAATAAGGCTTCCGCGTCCTGCTCACGTCCCTTACCTCCATCCTTGTAGGCAACGCGCATTTCTTGATCCTACTCCGAATTCAATCGAAGAATCTTGCCTCAATGATACTGGTCATGATTGCCAGGCAACTCGCTGATGACTGGCAGGCACAATACGATTATCGCCCGGTATTGTTGGAAACCTTTGTTGAAGAACCACGCTTTGAAGGTACCTGTTACAAAGCGGCAAACTGGGGCCAGCGGGAAAGCAGAGCGTACCAATCAAGGACTTATGGGTCTACCCCCTTGATATCTTATTCAAGGCGCGGCTGAGGGACTGATTTATCACGGAAGGGGGTGGCCGAATATTTACCATTACGGCGTTACAACTCCTTGGAATAGAGCAACTATTCTGCGTCATTGCTTTGTACTGCATCACCGCTAGTGCACTCACCACCCTGTCCAACTGAGGTTTCTAGGTTCAAGCGGAGGATCCAAGGCAAAATGCTGGGGAGTATAGAGAGGCAGTTGGGGTCTGGTTTGACTCTATTTCATGGGTGTGACTGACAACAGGTGATCGCTATATTGATCAAGAACAGGCACCCACTCCCACGGCAAATCTATGCTACCTCCTATTAATACCCTGACACGTTAGCTCTTCGTGTTGTGACACCCCTATTCAAAGAAAAGGGCGTCCAATGGTTTATCTGCTTTGTCCGATCCACCTATACCGATCCCTGGCTTGGCGATATCGCTGATATTGAGTTGCGTATGCGAAACCCCCTCCTGCTACATTTGGTCTGATGCTGAACTCAATCCTAGCGCTTGCCTCTTGTCTTGCAGGGGGCGCTGTACGTTCATCAGCCTACTTCATCCTCTCGCTATACACTGCCGCCACCTTTATATTTACCGCGTATTAGTTTTTACTAATATGCGTGTGGGCCGCAGCTGGAGTCGTACGTGGCGGCCTGAAAAGTCGTTAATGTAGCAATTAAAACACCTAAAAAAAGATATCATAAAAAATTTATTGATATACACACGACATTGATGTAGTGTTTATGCGGCGTTAACCTACTAGGTAGAAGGTGCGTATTTTTTATTGAATGGCTGTTTTGAAAAACTGCAGTTGTTAAGCCTGAAAAGAGGTGGCATGGGGTACTCAAACGATTTTCGATCAGACCCCAATGCCGCTACCTGTAGCAATACAAGTTTAACAAAAACAGTCTGTTAACGAATAAAGTTAAGGTCAACCACCCCTTAAATCCG
>JBEVXT010000385.1:0-3136 GCA_040505955.1 Sedimenticola sp.
AACGCAGTGATTCGGGCTGAAAACTATGCGAAGGTTATCAATGGACAATCGATATGAAATCGTCAAAAAAGGCATAGAAGAGACAAATGAACGCGTCGATAACGATGTGAAGCTTAGATATAATCAGTTAAAGAATATACAGTCCGACAATAATATTATGTATAGCAGACTATTGGAAATAGAAAATCGTATAGAGAACTTCATTAACATAATTACGATGGTATTATTTACACTCGTTATTGGGTTTGTACAAGGAGCAGTTTGGTTGGTATGGTCTCGCTAGGCAGCTACATTTGCATTGTATTACGGAAACACGGCTGATCTGTTTCTATTTTGAAAAAAAAAACATAGTTTTTTCTAGCGTTTATGCTAAAAAGCATTGGGAATATCGGTAGTAAGGAAATGTTTATGTTGAGTGGTTTTTGGCGCACCTTCCGAAGAAACGAGTGCTTATGGCATGTCCCACCCCCGCCCCAGCCATGGAGATGTTAAATCGACGTATCGATATCATTAACCATATTCACGACAAAGTAGGGGATATTGAAAACAGAATAATCATGAATATAGAATTTGATGTCAATCTTATCGGGAATCGGTTAAAGAATATAGAACCCGAAATCGAGAACTGCATCAACATAATTATCCTGATATGTTTTACAGCCGTCGCTGGTTTATTCATCACAACTGTTGCTCATTTAGTACAACGTGTCGCCTGCTGGCTATTGCCTGTTGGGGCACTAAACACCCAGCTCTATGACTGACATCAGACGTGTTGTTTTCTATTGCAAACACTACACTTTGCGTTCCATGTTTCATGATGAAAACACCGGGAAATGTTTCTCTGTCATGTTTACTTTTTATGCGCCCGTTTGAAAAACGTGACGTATTATGGAGTCACCTTGTATGGGTGTCCTTGTTCACGCGATAACTCAAGTTCTACTTAGCCGATCCTTATCAAAGTATACCGCTTTGTCGCCACAACAGGAAAAAGCTTGTATTGAAATTCGAATTTTCACAAATGAGCTATCTCCCCCTGGCGTTCGAAACATATTTTCTCTGTGGGTATTCATGTCCACGCGATAACTTGTGTTCTACTTGGCCGATCTTAATCAAATTTGGTATACAGCTTTGTCGCGACGGGAGGAGCATCCTACTCAATTCTAAGATTGTTTTCGGATGAGTTATCTACCGCTGGCGTTCAAAACAGATTATCCTTGTGTATTCTTGTCAACGCGATAAGTTCTACTTACCGATAATAAGGCCTATTCATTTTAAGAATTTCCTGAAATGAAAGAAGCATATTGGTGTTATGATTATTTTATGAGTTATCTCCCCTGGCGCCCGAAACAGATTGTATATATGGGTATCCTTGTCCACGACTGAGATAACGTAAATTCTACTTGGCTGCTCTCCACCAACCTTGATGCACATCTTTGTCACACTGGCATCAGGGCAAACACTCGTATTGCTTTTCAGAATTTTCTAATGAGTAATCTTCTCCTGGTGTCTGAAACTAATTTCCTCTACATTGTGGATATTTGTCAAAGCGATACCTATAGGTATACTTTATGGAAGTTAACCAAATGCGGTATATAGCTTTATCACCTCGACGGGCGTATTATGTGACCTTCGACACTCGTGGTATACGTTGTTTTCCCCTTGGATGACTGCGATGTTTTATGAGAACATAATTATTCACAACATTTATATTACATTCCAAATGTACTCAAGTTTATGTAAATTTCTGATATGTTTACAGAAAATATCACAGTTGTAATAGTTGTGTTATTATGAAATGTCGCAGTTGTCCCTAGAGTCAAAAATAAATTGGTTTAGATGAAATGCGCCACGACATTACGTACCTTCGGGTATTTGGAAATTTCGCCGCTAAATGTTTTGAACATTTGACATAATGTTTGAAGAAAAAAATAAACAAATGAGTAGTTCCGCATTTGATATCAAATTTGCTTCCATTTCACATATTATATATCTGGAAATGACACATAAATAAATTGTCTGTAGATGGCTTAAACGAGATGTGTCTATTTATTCGACCGTTTTATACATAATTATATTCATAGACAGTTGATTTATATATCAATGCATATATTTAATGAAAATTTACATTATTTGACACACGTTTTATCCGTACGGCGCTGGCTGTGGAGTGCATTTTTTCCACGTTGAAGGCTCTCCAACCACCGCTGTACCGGTGTCGTAGTTATTATGGTTGTAATGTTACCTTTATTGTTTTACCTTGCTCATTTGGCACCCTTGTACATGTAGGGTTCACAAGTCTAGGTTACACATGTTACTGATATCCATTTGGGATATAAATCAGCCGGACTAGCTTATTTGAGACGCGCCGCGACATAACGTACCTTCGGATGTTTGAAATTTTCGTAAATAGTGTACAAATTTGACGAACATTTCAGAGCAATTTGCTCTGAATTTTGCGCCAAATTTTGACGTCATCTGCAGAAATTATGTTAAATTTTCAAAAACATTTACCGCGAAAATTCCAAATACCCGAGGGTACGTTAGGGATCTGCATTTTTTGCAATCGCCACTAAACCGGTCTGTGGGTTGAAAGGGTGAAGTCCGACCAGGAGCTATACTGATCAGACTCCCGTTTCACCAGCGACGTGATACCGAAGCCACGGACGACACCGATGACGCCGACGACCCCGGGACTATGCTACATGTGTTAGCTCTGTTCGCACTCCGTGCGTGCATGCCAACTAAAATTGTCCACTAACTTGATCACAGCCATTATCTGATACAGTCAGATAAATACAATTCAATGGCTTAAATGTACCACCATACTTAAGCCAGAATATACCTAGTGCATGCTAGTATTCACTGTGTCTCCTTCGGGCCACGTAATAACCCTTTTAGATTGAATCTCGTGTTTTCGCCTCGCGATCGTGCGATCTCGTGTTTTCGCCTCGCGATCTTGCGATCCTGCGTTTTCACCCCGCGATCTCACAATCTCGCGATCTCATGAATAAGTCGAGAACGCGAGATTGTTACGTGGCCCGAACAGGACACCGTAAGTATCCCATACGACACGTGTAACATAGATAAGACATGTGGATCTTTATCGTTTCCGCTCTGGTGTAGAAGATATGGTGGT
>JBEVXT010000386.1:0-1717 GCA_040505955.1 Sedimenticola sp.
TGAGACGGCTCGTATGAGCCGGCTCATCTGGATCTACACTGTTTGCATACCCTGGCCTCTACAGAGGCCTCTAGGGTTGAAAGGGTTAAAGTTAAATGTAAACACATTTCACGAAATGCATGCCAAGCGTACAGTGGAAGTCGCGGTAGTCGCGGAGTCTTTAACAAGGCAATCCTCGACTATCGGCACAATAGCAATTACTAGTGTCATTTCAGAACTTTGACCGTTTATTACGACTCTTTGGTAACGATCAGATAAATAATTCTCACGCCATCTCATGACTGGTCCCTGTATGCCAATTTGTCAGAGTTTAAAGATCAGACCCTTATGCCAACCCTGGATCAATCGCTTTACTGATATCGAAAAATCACAACCCTGACTTCCTTGCCAACATCCACAGCCTCACAAAATGTGTGATAAATAGACAGCAATTGATTTGTCGTTGAATCACAAGACTGGACAGAAGACATGAGTTTATTCGTAAAAATATAGTTAAAGATACATGAGTGGACAGCTCCATGACATTCCCTAGACAACTAAGAAGATGAATTGGTCGGTAGTTTTCTGGAGACAAAGGATCGTCCTTCTAAATCTGGGTGACATTTGCTTGTTTCCATTGACAAGGAAATACTGCAGTATGAAGACTTGTTAAAAAGTGTAGTCAGTGGAACTGGGATACAAGCGTTTGTTTCTTTAAGAAGTCTCGGGTGAATTAGACCCGGTCTTGAAGCTTTAAAGGTTTAGGCCAGCAAGCACAGCGGGTATGTCTGTTGGGATAATAGTAATAGAGGCTAAAGAGTAGTTTTGAGGAGGGGACAGATGCAGAATATCTTGAGTAACAGTACTTCTGAATTCCAACCCAAGAATCTGATAGTTAGGTTCCGTTTTTAACTAGCTGGCGGTTCCGCAACCGGCCATATCAGCCCGAGCTGAGGCTCGAACTTTATATTTTCTAGTCACGAGGCAGATGCCTTAATCAGCAGGCCACTACGACTGGTGGTCTGCAGACTATACCTGTAGTTGGCATATTTTCTTATAGGGACGTAAATGTTTCTCCACTGTAGTTATGTGATTGGAATGTATATGTGGGTGCATGCGTGCGTCCGAGCGTGCGGCCGTCCGTAACACTGTTTGTGTATAGCTTTTGCGTTAAGGAAATGCGTTCAACTCGATTTGGAATCGCTTGGTGGATTTCCATAAAACGTGGCAACATTGTATACCCGAACAGGACATAATAGTGTCGCATATGTACCCGGGCTCCTACGTCCAAAGTCAAGGTCGAGAATAGGATATGCTATCAATACTGTTAGCGAGGGGATTAGCGTAGTTCTAACTGTGCGCCTCTTGTTTAACAAGAAAAGAGCGTTTTGTTGTTAATTGCTTTCTCAATCGAGTTTTACATTTTTGTATTCCTTTCTTTTATATTCCCCCATGACGATAAGTCAGGGGGCATTATGTTTTGCATCTCTCCCTCCGTGTGTCCGCGTGTCCGTCCGTACATGCACAGCATAAGTTGTGGGGTTACGTTTGCTATCATTACCTTCATTCCGTGTAGCTTGTGGGGTTATTTTTGTACCTTTTGGGGTTAAAAAGATCAAAGGAAAGACCACAGAAGGTTTTCTCGTAAGACCGTCCGTCCGTGGACAAAAAATTGTGCGCGCATCTTCTCCGAAACTACTGGTCGGAAATTAATGAAACTTGGTATGGTGTTTCGTCT
>JBEVXT010000387.1:0-5911 GCA_040505955.1 Sedimenticola sp.
GACACTTTTGGTAACCGCCATGGTACGGACCCGTATGCCTGGTGGTGTGGGAGGGAGGGGGATCAAAACCCCCTTCCTATCCCTCTTAGCTCTTTTGAATTTCATATGTCAGCGCCAAGTAATTGCTGAACTTCGTCAACATAGCGATGCCATTGGTCTTTTGCTTGTTGTGTTACTTGTGCTTCAAAATTGGGATACTTTCTATTCTGGAACCACTTCTGGGAGCTTCTGCCGATTCTATCTTTGTACCCAGGGCCGGCTCCCCACTCTTGGGCTAGGTTATTCCATAATAAAGCATCAGCATGTAGTTCTGCTTCATACACAGCCCTACCTTTTGCAAATACTTGCTGATACAGATCACCTAAACGTTTTTCGGTAGTATGTTTTAATTGCTTCAATAATGCATAAGCTGGTTGGAGTTCGTTTTGAGAAAGCATATTATCAATTAGAACAAGTAGTTCCTTTTTCAGGCCATCAACTTGTTCAACCACTTGCATACGTGCACCTGAAGCTAAATTCTGGTAATAATCTAAATTATGCCACTCTCCTTTGCGGTTGATGCTTGCCCTGACGCTTGCTGCATATGTACCGCTATCTGCAATATCACTGATTAACGGCAAAAAATATTCTTTTAATGAAGGAGTGCTGATTTTGGCTTTTTTGAGCCAAGGTTCAAGCGTGCTTTTTATCTGTTTTTTGGCTTGCAATACAGTTTGAGAATCCAGCTCTTTTTCAATAGCTGAAACAGCTATTTCTATTTCACCTAAGCGATCATTATGCACGTCACGTAGCGCAGATATTTTTTCAGGAAGCAATCGTTGTAAAGCTGTTATATCATCATTTTTTGCATCCAAAAATGTTATATCAATTGAATCAACTTGGATTGAGTGTCGAAGATCGCTCTCTATATGATCTGAGCGTATTTCACGACCTTCACTTTTATCGCCAACTGCCGCATCAATATCAATAACTTCTGAGGCCTCATTATCACGATCTAATATTAGCAATACCGTTTCTTTTGCCAGACGGTTAGAAAGGCCTGCTTCTTTTGCGTTTTTCAAAAGTCCAGACATCGTTTTATCTGGCGCATCGTTAAAGCGACAACAAATAACACTAACTGTACGGTTATCAGTAAAACAATTATCAAGATCTTGACGATTTACGGTTTGATCAACTCCTTTCGTATCGGCAACTTTCAATGAATAATCTAAGCCATTAAATAGTGGCTGAGGTACTGTTATTGTAATTAGTTTCGCAAGACCAACATTAGGGTGTGTAGCACTATTTACAGCTTTGAATGTACTATGAAGCCACTTATTTTGATCTTCATTATTCTCGTTTAAGAATATGGCTTTAGTTCGTTCTTTTAGGTTGATCCTACTTATTATTGCTTCGGTAAGTTTTTGAGGGTCATTATAATTTGACGCAAATTCTTTTGCGGCATCATGAGTAATACGTTTTCCCTCCTTACTTTTACTTCTTGTCACCTTTAGGTTTAACATATTTCGTAATGCTCGCTCAATCTCTGCGCTGAGCTTAAATGATTCCATGGAATCAGGTTCAGAGGTTTTATTTTCTAGTTCTGACAAATAAAGTGACAAATCTTTCAAGTAGCTGTGTACTTCGGACTCTGTATACGGGGTAACTCCAATACTCAAAGAATCACCATAGAGAATATCTACTTCACATAAAGTAGTTCGCCCACTTCCAGTACTTAAAATTGGCTCTTTCCCATCAATTAATCCTAGCATGTGACATATTGCAGTAGTTTTTCCCGTACCTATATTACCGATAAAGGCTAATCGATGATTTTTATCTGATAGATAAGAAATGCTATCTTTAAACATTTCTTTGTAAATATTTAGTTGCTTGTGAGTAGAGCTGGTTTCAGGCAATTTACCAATAATATGGTCCACATTGTTCTGGAAGAGTGACTGTCTATTTTTAAGGTCTATGCTATTCATATTATTAATATTCCTAATATTCGTTTTACTGTGGTACTTATTTTTCCAGATACTTAGATTCGTGAAGCAATATGTTTTCAACACTCACAACCTGACCTATCAGAGCTAACGTTTTGCATGAGCCGACGCGCATACAGAGGCTCAAATAAAACCGCTAGAGTTGGCCGCGTCGGCTCTATTCTTTTGTTATGTGCTTTATCTGTATTTGCGCTCATCTAGCCATTCAATTTTCTTTGTCTCTTGGTTCATGTGAACAAATATGAGACTGCTTGGCGGTTTGGTTTCAAGCTCAAAACCAATATTTTCTAAACTACTTACACCGGAGTGATAGTTATTCAAGAACTCCAAGAATACATAAACAATCTCAGTGTAGTCATCTATGTCATGCGGTTTTGGTAGCAATAACTTAAATCGGTTTCCATCATTTGCCTCGGCATAAATAGAAAATGCAAGTGTGTATGGATTATTTGAGCTTATTTTTCCTTTAGTTCCAATCATAACTGGTTCTATTTTTGGTATAGACATAACTTTATTAGTCAATCCAGATAGGCCTGACTTCAAAGCCTGATAATGATCCTTGCCAGCCTCCTTTAGAAACCCGGAAAAATACGACGATGCAACAAATGCAGCAGCTGTTGTAAGGATGAACCACTCATGACAAGCATAAGGCCCGTCTTCCGGTTTTGATTCAACTTTTACAGTTAAACCATGATTGCTGATCGACTCTTCAAATTCACTAAATAAATCAGTAGGTAAGTGCTCATTATATACAAGAGCTATATCTGGTGACTTCATTCGTACTCCTGTTGCACATAACGCCGTAAATCACTTGCGGAAAAAAACAGAGCGCAGCGGCGCTTTTTGACGTCCAGTGGATTTACCTTGTTATGTTTTTTTATTTTGTGCGGCATTAGGATGGTGCCCATTTTTTTGATTGATATTCATATGCCCAGAAATCAGCGCCTTCTGTTTCAATAAGAACTTCAATTCTTAACTCTGGACTTCCTTGCATATGCTCTTGAGCAGCCATCAATGCTCCTTCAAATGTAGAATAGAGATAAGTTTGATTATTTACGTATAACCTATAACTTTCATCATTTTTACTTTTAATTTCTTCAAATGCTGGGTATTCTGATAGGAAAAGCTCCATTCCTATTGCCACCATAATTTCCATTGCCTCAGTAGTTATAGCTGCTCCACCGCCTGAAGCACCCTCCCTTGGGCTGAAGCCAATATCTGCAACGTAGTTTCCTTTCTTAATTTTCTCCTTATTTTTCTTTAACCATTTTTCTAAAGTAGCAATTTGTTCAGGCATTTCCCATGTGTCATCACAAAGATGCCCCATTGCAATGCCTTTATCTCCTTCTTTTGCCTCAGTGTAGTTTGTTAGATTTATTGGCACGCTTTTTCCTTTAAAACATAACGCTTGCGCTCAGCCGACCGAAAAACGCGCAGCGTTTTTTGGGTCGGACTGTAGCGCTTTGTTAGCGCCTTCTACTGCCAAAAGTGGCCTTGTGATACGCCACCCATAGATATTGCTTCTCTAACATTTGTAACTGTAAATACTTCGTGAACAATCTCTCCTTCATACCCATACGATATTTCTGCTTTCAAGATCGCTCGAAGTGAGTCACCCGGAAGCACTTTTTGTGACTGCGCTTGAAATTCTCTAAGCCATTCTGAATGGATTACTGATGCCTCAATTTGCCTTCCTTGGTATCGAAACACCCATTTTGACTTGCCAAGATAGTCGGGCTTTTTAACTTGAAGAATGGCTTCTGCCTCAGAAGTAATTGTTCTTAATGTTAGTATTTCTCTTACTGTTTCTTCTGAAACGGAAAATGAGTGATTGAAATTGCGCTCTGTCTCATCCGTTAGATAAAGAGCTTGATCTCGTTCCTTCAGGTTATCTAGCGCCTTTTTCATCGACGTGACATCGGCCAATATAATATTTGTAGGTGGAGGTGAGTATGCCGGTATTCTGTTCAGCTCTGTTCGCTCTGCCTTCTCGATAATAACCCCTTGCAACTCCTGAACCTCACTTCTACTACTTATCGTTTCACGATGTTCTAACCATTCCACAACAGCATTTCTGGCTTCATAAGCAAACTGGCCGAATATTCTTTTCCACCGTAATTCTTGCAGCGCTTCATCAGGGATAGATTTCAAGCTGTTCCGAAGCCACGTAACAACTGATCCGCTTTCAATGTCTTCTAGAAGAAGGATTGTTGACACTTCAGCGTTTATTGTATGGGCAAGGTGCTGATCGAAGTCTTGCATAGATTCTATCAAACCTGACATCGCACGAAATACACGACCAGGATCTTCTGATCCTCTTTCATAATCGATCTTTATGCCAAAACGCTTATTTTCAGACTCCATCCTTCTCTTCTCTTTATTGTGCTAACGTTGGCTTCATTGGAAAAACTGGTCTCCCAGAGACTCTATTTAGTACTCTGAAAGTTAAACCAGACTCATATTTTGAAACATCGCATAGACCAGTTTTTCCAATGCAAGCCTTTGTTATGCCTGATGCAAGCACTGAACATGAATTCTCTCCGCACCTGAAACACTTGATTCATTTGACCAAGCATCAAATTCTTCATCGATACTACCCAAAACTTGCCAGGATCGACCAATACTCTGACACAAACTCAATAATTTATAGGGCATTTCTTCCCAGTTGGAACTGTGTACATTAACCTCAAAATTACAAACAAAGCCCCCTTTATGATACGGCTCACAGCGTTCAGATAGTGAGCTAAATTTAGTTTTATTTTTGACTTTGTTTAAAACAACCAATGCATTTTTTTCATTTTTTGCATCAGTAAATATTTCTAGTGTTGTTTTCATTTTTACTGGCATAACATTATAATCACCCGCCACCCATGGCAGCGGAAAAGCATCTACATATAGATGCTTTAATCCACATATAGATGCAAGCATCTACCCCTATATACTTTCATCCACATATAGATGCTTTCATATATATGTAGATGCAAGCATCTATATATAGATATCTACATGTAGATGCTTTTACCCACTGGTTACGATTCGGTCCATCAATCCCAGCGCTATTATCTGTGCATAACTTAGCTCCCAGAGCTTATGCCTTGGCCTCCAGATACCACCTATCTGCTTTGCCTGATCTCGGAGGTCAGTTTCATTGAAACCTATACGGATCCCAAATCGCTCTGTTGGGGCAGGTATCTTTGGATTTTCAAATTCTGTTTTGCTGACCTCCCAAGGCGTCTCCTCTTCGATAAGCTCTACAGTTTTGTATCGAATACCTCGTGCTTTATCATATCGATAGCGAACACATACGAGCTTTTCTCCATATTTGTTCACTAACTTTTTTGTACCCTTGTCTCCTGGCCGAAGATTCAAACGCACTGGCAACCGTTGTTTTTCATCCCTCATTGGCGCTTCCCTTCCCATATGCCAGCGGTACACTCATCTTGTCTAACGGGCTCTTCGCACCCATGGGTCCTTGTTGCAGGACATGGGTGTAAATCATGGTTGTTTTAACATCCTTGTGACCCAGCAGGGTTTGCACCGTTCGTATATCGTATCCACTTTCCAGCATATGGGTTGCGAAGGAGTGTCTCAGGCAGTGGCACGATCCATGTTTACTTATCCTACCTTCTCCCTTGGCCCGTTTCAGCGCCTTGTTGACTACAGATTCATGAAGGTGGTGTCGCCGAATCTTCCCGGAACGAGGGTCGGTAGCCCGTTTGCCAGCACTAAAGATATATTGCCATCCCGTCTCCTTTGCGGCGCTTGGGTATTTCCGTTCCAAAGCAAATGGCAGGTAAACTTCTCCAAATCCTTCAGCAAGGTCGGCTTGGTGTATGACCTTAACCAATGATATCTGATGATGTAGTGCCGGAACCAGCTCCTTTGGCAGGATAGCCATTCGGTCTTTGCTGCCTTTACCCGACCGGATG
>JBEVXT010000388.1:0-17251 GCA_040505955.1 Sedimenticola sp.
GAGCCGGATCTATCTCTAGATCTAGCTGAACATCAACTATTCTACCAAGTTGAGGCGCTAAAGCAGGAATTAAAAGAAGCTCAAGATACACGCGAACTCCGTTTAGGCTATGCGGGACGAATTTTTTGGCTTGTCTGTGCGTGGCTAGTATGTGTTGCAATTGCTGTATTTATGTCCGGGTTTTCTCTTTGGAATTTCAATCTATCCGATAAGGTTCTCATTACCTTCATCACCTCAACCACAATTAATGTGGTTGGACTATTCGTCGTGGTTGCAAAATGGATGTTCCCCAATGGCAATGATAAGAAAAAATAAAACACCAGGACACCCATCACTTGACCCTGAAAAATAAAACACCAGGACACCCATCACTTGACCCTGAAAAGATAATGGGTGTCCTTTTGTTTTCTGTTTTTGGTTGAAATTCCTATCCTTAATCAATCGCCGGGTGGTTGGTGTGGTAACTTGCGGATGTTGTGCGCTCCGCCTTTCTATGTTCCTCATGAAATATGAAAAATAACGAACTCAGCGCATTCAGAATCTTCTTTATTGTAGCCGCCCTATGGAATCTAGCCGGTGGTATTCCAGGATATTATTTCTCAGTTGACACCTTCCAGATGTTTTTTGGAAAAGAGTTGGTCGATCCATTGATGATTTCGATCTATAAGGGGGCCTGGGGAACGACCCTACTCTACTTTTTTGGCTATCTTTTTGTTGCGTTCAATCCGGAAAAGCATACCGGTATTGTCATCTTGGGCGTGATCGGAAAGATTTTTTTCGCTGCCAGCCTGTTGAAACTGTATCTGGCTGGGCTGACGACCACGGTTGTGATGGCTGTTGTCATCGGGGATAGCCTGTTCACTCTTTTTTTGTTGTTCTTCTTGGCCAGAATGCTATTTCTAAGAAAGGCAATTATTTGATATGAAAGCCTTCAGGCTGGCGGTGATTATCGTGGCATGTCTATTGGAACCGAGTTTGGTCTTTGCGGAATTATCATGGAGGGTTTAAGCGGTGGGTGTCCTGTTGTTTTGTGGCGGTCGGAGTCGGAGCGGCAGGGGTCGGAGTCGATTGCTCCTGAACTGTTGTATATTTCACGACCGGTGGGTGCAATCGACTCCGACCCTGGATCCATCAAACATTGACAATCTTTGTATTTACGGCCATATTTAACACCTGAAACACCAAATTACGGAGAAGGCCCATGCATATCTCACTCACCGCAGAGCTGGAATCCCGAGTTAAAGCAAAGGTTGCCAGCGGCTTGTACAACAATGCCAGTGAAGTCATTCGTGAAGCTTTACGCTTTATGGGTACCCATGAGGATTGGATTCAAGAGGTCAAAGTTGCTCATCTTCGTGAACAACTCAAAGCCGCAACCAACCAGTTGGATCGTGGCGAAGGTGCCTCCATTGAATCCAGGGACGCTTTGGATAACCTGTTTGCCGATATCAAGGAATAGACGCCTACAATGAGCAGCCATAATCTGGTCATTTCACCTCTTTCGCAGAATGACCTGAAAAGGATCTACCAATATGGGGTTCGCAACTGGGGAGCAGTTCAAGCGGCAGACTATCTTGAACTTCTCAAGAATTGCCTCTGGAACCTAACTGAACAACCGAAGATCGGTATTGCACGCGAAGGGCTTCTACCCAACATGCGAAGCCTTCCGGTTGAAAGCCATGTGGTGTTTTACCGACTCCAAAACAGGCAAATAGAGATTGTGCGTATTCTTCATGGAAGACAAGATCCCCAACGCCACATCAGATAGGCATTAGAAAGATGATGGGTGTCCTTTTTTTATTTGTTTTTAGATGGATCACTATCAGGGTGAACGGGGGCGTCGCGGCAACATAGCGGTAGGGGTCGGAGTCGATTGCGACTGAGCTGTTGTATATTTCACAACCGGTGGGTGCAATCGACTCCGACCCCGGATTCCTCCAATTGCTCAGCTCTCGCGTAAATACACAGTTCCTGTCCTGGTGATTCATTGTACGTTCTCTGTGGTTGAGCCAAAATCAATCGACAGGAACGACAAGGATGTCTGCTTGCGCTGCTCAGCGTCACCAAAAGCCAACCCCGGAAGCCCGTAACGCCTTTTCAGGACACGCTGTGAACAGATCCCTGGTCGCTCACGGCATCCTGCCTCCCGCGACACTAGTACGTCCCTGTACGTCGTACGCTCACAGCAGCATCCCTGCTGCTGTATGTCCTGAAAAGGCGTTACTGCACCCCACTTGAGAGTTATCCATCTGCACCGGGTTATTGAGACGTTACAAATCCTGGGGGAACCGGCTACCTGTCAGCATTGCCATTTGAGTGGCAAATAATTACACTGTTTTTTATCTTTTTGGCGAAGGTATTCGCATAATAGGGTTCACTTTTCTCTCTTTTTGAATGAAACCAGGCAAAAAATCAGCAGGATTATCATCAAAAAAATGCCTGTTTTATCCTGTCGGTGATGCTTATTAGGGGCTCTGGATTGCACTATAAAATATTTTTATATTAGTTGTGTCTTATCTTCTTAAGGAGCTTTTTTATCTATCTATTACATTGAAATTAAAAGAGAAAGGATTATTTATAAAAAATATAAATAGGTACGTCTGCCCGCTTTTTTGCCTATTTCATATCCCGCTATAGGGTTTTATCTATTGTTATTTCTTATGGTCACGATAATAAAACGTGAGCCTTGTTTGTTATTAAGATGTGATTCCCATGGGGTATGCTGTTGCCCTTAATTTTTTGTGGTTAACGATATTTACGAGGCCGTGAATGCTGATCCATCCTTCTAAACAAGACCTGGAAGCAATCCGGGAGCTTGAGCAGACCACCGGTGAGTCACTCACCGACTGCTACCAGTGCGGGAAGTGTACGGCGGGTTGCCCGGCCTCTATGGAGACTGGGCCCAGTGTATTGATTCGCAAGTTGAAGCTCGGCCTCTATCAGCAGGCTTTGAGTTCCGAGTCGATCTGGTCCTGTATGGCTTGCCTCACCTGCTCGGAGCGCTGCCCAAAAAATGTCAGCCCCGCCGCTATTATCGAGGGGCTGAAGCTGATCCATCTGCTTGAGATGGATCCCCGGGCTGATGTCGGGGCATTGGGGCAGGAGTTTTTGTCCCAATCAACTCAGCAGGCTGTCGTTAGCGGCTTTCGTAAATTCGTCTAAGGATCCTGAATGTCTTCTGAAGAACATATCCATATTCCTTACTACCCGGGTTGTACCCTGAAGACCAAGGCCCTGGGCTTTGAACGCTCAGCGATGGATTGTGCACGGGCGCTTGGTTTTGAGATGAATGAGTTGAAGGACTGGAACTGCTGCGGTGCCTCTTTTCCTTTGACCGACAGCAACCTGATGGGGCTTGCCGGCCCTACCAATGTATTGATAGAGGCCGAACTCCACTGCAAGGAGCATGAACTTGATCCCCGCGTGGTGACACTCTGCTCCTTCTGCTACAACACCCTCAAGCGCACCAGTCACGCTTTTAAAAAGAAGCCGGAGAAACTCAAGACTCTCAACGCTTTTCTCGAAAGGGAGTACCAGGGCACCGTCAAGGTGGAGCATTACCTCGAATATCTGAGAGATGGTCTCGGTTTCGACAAGTTGGCGGAGATGGTGAAGGTCGATATGAGCAGCTTTAAAGTGGCGCCCTATTACGGCTGCCTGCTGCTCAAGCCCGGCAAGGAGATCGGTCTGGATGATCCGGAAGAGCCGACTATCCTGCACGATTTTCTTGATGCCCTGGGCTGTACCCTGGTGGATTTTCCCGGGCAGATCGATTGTTGCGGCTCTTATCTTGTTATGCGGGAGTCGGAGAAAGCGAAGGCGTTGTCCAATGGCATCGTTGACGAGGCGGGTGAGTATGGCGCAGAGATTATCGTAACCGCATGCCCGCTGTGTCAGTCAAATCTGGATAAGTGTCAGGCGGCAGGCGAGGGTGAGGGGGTTCCCATACTCTACTTTACCCAGCTGCTGGCGATTGCCCTGGGCCTGAGTACCGAAGAGCATAAATTTGAAGATCACCACAACGATCCATTGGCGGTGATAACTTCCTGCGGCGCTTTTGATGCCGCAGCCAAAAAGAGCGCATAGGAGCCTATCCGTGGAAGCAAGTGGCCAAAAAATAGAAACAGTTATGGTCGGTGACCGGACTATTCCCCCGGAGGGAGCCCGCTACATCACCATCTATATCATGGGGCAGGCGTATGAGGTTCCGGAGACACTGACCATCCTCAAGGCGATGGAGTTTGCCGGTTACCAGTACAAGCGTGGTTGTGGCTGTCGCGGTGGTATCTGCGGCGCCTGCGGCACCGTCTACCGCAAACAGGGTGACCATACCCTGCACACCGGCCTCGCCTGCCAGACCGTTGCTGAAGATGACATGATCCTGGCGCAGATCCCGTTCTTCCCGGCCAACCGGGCGGATCACGGCGGTGTAGACACTTCACTCTCCCCGGATGAGCAGATTGCAACGCTCTATCCAGAGATCTTCCGCTGTGTCGGTTGTGGAACCTGTACCCGCACCTGTCCCATGGATATTGATGTCATGGGTTACATCGCACACTTTAAACGGGGTGATGTGATGCGTGGGGCCAAGACCTCTTTCGACTGCATCATGTGCGGACTCTGTGTCAGCCGCTGTCCGGCCAACATCTCACAGATGAATGTCGCCATGGCGGCACGCCGTATCGCCGCCGGTCAGATGACGCCCCGCTCCGAGAGCACCAAAAACCGGGCGGAACAGGTTAATGCAGGTCGCTATGAAGAGATGCTGGCTGAACTCGGTCAGATGGATAAAGAGGAGCTGAAAACGCTCTATGTCGAGCGTGAGCGCGAGCCTGATCTCTCCCTGCCGGGAGAGTGGATGCCTCATGACCAGTCCAAACTATAAGTAGGGTATACCAATGCAAGAAGGTTACACTCCCGAGATGCTGGAGCTGATCAAGCGGGTAGAGGCTAGTCGCCCTGTACGCTTGGCTCAGTCGCGAGCTGGTAAAAGTTATCCCGCCATGTCGATGGATGACCGCGATGTTGTTTTGAACGCGTTTCATCCTGATTACTCCGAGGAGGGGCGCCGTGCTCTGGGCATAGGCGAAAATCAGGGCGAGGTCTATCCTGAAGAGCTGGTGGATCTGTTGGAATCCCGCAGCATGCTCGAATCAGTTTCGGTCGATGTCACTCAGTCCGATATGGAGACCGATGTACTGGTTATCGGCGGTGGCGGTGGCGGTACGGCTGCTGCGCTGGCGGCGGCGGCGGAGGGCAAGCAAGTGCTCCTGGCCACCAAATTGCGCCACGGCGACTCCAATACGGTAATGGCCGAAGGCGGTATTCAAGGTGCCGACCAGGAGCCTGACTCCCCCTACTATCACTACCTGGATGTCATTGGCGGCGGCCACTTTACCAACGAGCCCTCGCTGGTTGCGGCGATGACCAACGATGCCCCCCTGATTATCGAGTGGCTTGAGTCGCTGGGAATGATGTTCGACAAGCACCCCGATGGTCGTATGAAGGTACGCCACGGTGGTGGCACCAGCCGCAAACGCATGCACTCCTCCGGTGATATGACCGGTGCCGAGATCATGCGGGTGGTGCGTGACGAATCGCGCAACCACGCTAAGCAGATTAAAGTGCTTGAGTTCTCACCGGCGGTGGAACTGCTGATGGATGACGATGGCCGTTGTGCAGGCGCTATCCTGCACAACCTGGAGACCTCAACCTTCCAGGTGGTTAAGGCCAATGCGGTGATTATCGCCACCGGTGGTACCGGGCGTCTGCACTATCGCGGTTTTGCCTGTACCAACCACTACGGTGCCACCGGCGACGGTCTGGTGATGGCCTATCGTGCCGGCGCCAAACTTGGTTATATGGATTCGGTTCAGTACCACCCCACCGGCACTGCTTATCCAGAACAGAATGTCGGCTTGCTGGTAACAGAAAAAGTACGTGGTTTGGGTGGTCAGTTGCTGAACATCAGTGGCGAGCAGTTTGTTTTCCCACTGGAACCGCGGGACGTGGAGTCTGCCGCCATCATTCGCGAGTGTACCGGTGAAGGCAGGGGAGTCAGAACCCCCACCGGGCGACTTGGCGTATGGCTCGATTCACCGCTTATCGATCTGCTTCACGGCGAAGGTACGGTACAGCGTGAGTTGCCGGCCAAATATATCCAGTTCAAGCGTTTCGGAATCGATATCGCCAAGGTTCCGATGCTGGTCTACCCGACCCTGCACTATCAAAATGGCGGCATTGCCATCAACGACCTGGGAGAGAGCACCATTCCCGGACTTTACGCCGCAGGAGAGACCACCGGTGGCGTTCATGGCCATAACCGGCTGATGGGCAACTCACTGCTGGATATTCTGGTGTTTGGCCGCCGCGCCGGACTCAACGCCGCCAAGGCGATTGCCGCTGGTGAACTGCCGGGTGCCCCTAACATGGCGCACCTCCAGAGCTATGGTGAGGCTCTGGCCGATGCCGGTCTGGATCGCGGCGTGCTAAGCCCGATGATCCTGCCCAACTACGCTACCGATGAGATCCGTAAACAGCGCTGGGATGTCCAGTCCCCGGTAGTCTGAACGGATAGACGGTAAGAGGAAGAACTATGGCTAAAATTGGGGTCTTTGTCTGCGACTGCGGCAACAATATTGCGCGCACGGTAGATACACCTGAGGTGACGAGGGATGCCGGTGAGCAGAGCGGCGTGGCCTTTGTCGAAAACCACAAGTTTATGTGCTCCAATCCTGGTCAGGAGGCTTTTAAAAAGGCGATCAAGGACGAGGGGCTGGATGGTTGTATCGTTGCTGCCTGTAGTCCGAAGATGCACGAGGCTACCTTCCGTAATGCGGCAGAAGCAGCGGGACTGAATCCCTTTCGGGTGGAGATCGCCAATATCCGTGAGCACTGCTCATGGGTGCATGGCGATATGGAGATCGGTACGGCCAAGGCGAAAGACCTGACCAAGATGATGGTCGAGAGGATCAAGTTTAACCGTCCTCTTGAACGTTACCTCATACCGCTGACCAAACGCACCCTGATCATCGGCGGTGGTATCGCCGGTATCCAGGCGGCACTGGATCTGGGCAATGCCGGCTACCCGGTCACTATCGTCGAGAAGGAACCCTCCCTCGGCGGCAACATGGCGCGCCTGTCGGAGACCTTCCCCACTCTTGACTGTTCACAGTGCATCATGACACCGAAGATGGTGGAGGTGCAGAACCACCCCAAAATCACCGTTCATGCTTATGCAGAGATGGAGAAGTTGGAGGGTTACATCGGTAACTTCCGTGCCACCATCCGGCAGAAGGCGAAGTCGGTTGTTGATTCAGAGTGTACCGGCTGTGGTGAGTGCTGGGAGAAGTGTCCGTTTACCGCCGAGAGTGAGTTCGATATGAACCTCAATCCGCGGAAGCTAATCTATATGCCTTTTCCCCAGGCGGTGCCGACTGTACCGGTGATCGACCGGGCGAACTGTCCCAAGTTTCTTAAAGACTCCTGCGGCCTCTGTGCCGATGTGTGCGGACCCGATTGTATCGACTTCACCCAGCAGGACGAGATAATCGAAGAGGAGTTCGGTGCGGTCATCGTTGCCACCGGCTTCAAGCTGATGCCCAACGTCTACCCCGAGTATGGTGGTACACGTCCTCAGCATATGATCCCCAAGAAGCTGACTAAAAAGCTTAAAAAACTGCAGCCACGATCCACCGCCGGACGCCTGGTGGATGTTATCAACGGTATGGAGTTTGAGCGTCTGGCTTCAGCCTCAGGCCCCACCGGTGGTGAGATCCGCCGCCCCTCCGATGGCAAAAAACCGGAATCGATCGCTTTTATCGCCTGTGTCGGGTCTCGTGACTGCAACAGGGGTGTCGAGTACTGCTCGAAGATCTGCTGCATGTACACCGCCAAGCACACCATGCTCTACAACCACAGCAACCATGAAGGCAAGGCTTACGTCTTCTATATGGATATACGCGCCGGTGGCAAGGGTTATGAAGAGTTTATTAACCGCGCCCAGGGTGACGGCACCGAGTACATACGCGGGCGTGTTTCACGTCTGTCGAAAAAGGGCGACAAGATTCTGGTGAAAGGCGCCGATACCCTGCTTGGTATGTCGCTGGATATAGAGGTCGATATGGTTGTCCTCGCCACCGCCATGGTGCCCCAGGATGATGCCGTGGATCTGGCCAAGTTGATCGGCATCAGCTATGACCAGCACGGTTTCTACTCCGAGCAGCACCCCAAGCTGATGCCGGTGGACTCCTCTACCGGCGGCATCTATCTTGCCGGCGCCTGTCAGGGGGTCAAGGATATTCCGGAGACGGTGGCTCAGGCATCCGCTGCGGCATCCAAGGTGATGCAGCTCTTCTCCAAAGAGGAGCTGCAGCGCGAGCCGGAAGTGGCCATTGTCGATCAGGATTTCTGCATGAACTGCTGGGACTGCGTCACCGTCTGCCCCTACCTGGCGATCAGCCGGGAGGAGAAACGTGATCGCTCCGGCAATCTGCTGAAGATGGCGGCGACCGTCAATCCCGGCCTGTGCCAGGGATGCGGCCTCTGCAACACTGTCTGCCGCTCCAAAAGCATCTCACTCCAGGGCTATACCGATGAGCAGGTGTACGCCCAGATCACCGCATTCGACGGAGCTTTCGTTTAAACCATGAGTAAGAAGACCGAAAGACACGACTTTGAACCGAAGATTCTCGGGTTTGTGTGCAAATGGTGCACCTACTCGGGCGCCGACCTGGCCGGTACCAGCCGCATGGACTACTCGCCCAATGTGCGTATGGTGCGTCTGCCCTGTTCCGGTCGTATCGACCCGCAGTTTCTGATTAAGGCGTTTGAACAGGGGGCGGACGGGGTGATTGTCTCCGGCTGTCACCCGGGTGATTGCCACTACAACGAAGGCAACTACTACGCCCGTCGACGCAATCTTGCCTTCCGCGAGCTGTTGGAGTTCAACGGCATTGATGTCAATCGCCTTGAGTTCTCCTGGATCTCCGCTGCTGAGGCGATCAAGTGGACTCAGGTGATCAATAAGTTTACCAAGCAGGTGCGGGAGCTGGGTCCCCATGCCGCCTATGGTGAACTTATCGACCCCTATGCCGGGCGACTGGTGGTGGAGGATGCATCGGCATGATCAGAGAGATTCGTAAGAAGGCCAAAGAGCTGCTTGAGTATGGTGAGCTGGACGTTGTCATCGGTTACGGCGAAGGCAGTGATCCGAGCCGCACCACGCCGGTTTTTATACGCAACCCGGAGGATGTGGAGAAGCTGATCTTTGATGCACGCTGTATCAACTCGCTCCCTCTCTACCTCAACAAGCGCCATGAGTTCCCACGCAAGGGGTGGCAAAAGACCGGTATTGTCGGCAAGGGGTGCGATATTCGCGCAATCACCCAGTTAATTGCTGAAAACCAGTTGACCCGTGAAGAGATCTACATCTTCGGCGTCCCCTGTGACGGGGTGGTTTCCCACCCGGAAAACTGGGACGGCAGCCTCAACGAGGGTAACTGCGCTGGCAAGTGCGCTGCCTGTGATGTGAAGATACCGGCGGATGCCGACTTCTATGCCGCCGGGGAGCTGCCCCAGGTGGATCGATCCGAGCCCTACCAAGCCAGTGCGCCGCAGCTGGTCAATCTGCTGGGTATGGATAAGGATGCCCGCTTCGCCTTCTGGCGTGATGATTTTGACCGCTGCTTCAAGTGCTACGCCTGCCGCGAGGTGTGCCCCCACTGCTCCTGCAATATCTGCATCACCGACCGTACCCAGCCTAACTGGATCGATCAGGCGGCTCACAAGAAAGGGGTCTTCGCCTGGCATATGACGCGGGCGATGCACCTGGTCGGTCGCTGCACCGGCTGTGGCGAGTGCACACGGGCCTGTCCCGTTGATATCCAGGTGGATCTCTTCAATCAGCGGATGAAAGAGGTGATCCAGGAGACCTACGGCTACAAATCAGGTTACTCCGAGGAGGATAAGCCGCCTTTGATCACCTACAAAACCGACGATCCCCAAGAGTATATCCGTTAGGTCAATCGCATTATGAAAACGGCAATTATCAACAAGAGCGCGCTCGACAACTGTATTGAGCTGCTGTCCCAGGCCGACTACCGGGTTGTCGCGCCCCGTCTCCTGCCTCGCCTGGATGGTCCGGACGCCATTGATGTACGCACCTTCCTGGAGATCAATCCGGGGGAGTCACACGCCATTGGTGAGGGGCTTACCACCACTGGCATCAAGGAGTTTCTCTTCGTCAAACATGAACCGCTGTTTGCCTATGAGAAAAACGGTAAAAAGATCAAGATCACACCGGTAAGTCACGACTTTCCCCGCACTGTGATCATCGGTGTGCGGCCCTGCGATGCAGCATCCGTCGGCTCTTTGAACGCCGTTTTCTCTGACGCCAACGTTGGCTACGACGACACCCTCTTTACCAAGCGGCTGGAAAGAACCTCCTTTATCACCTACTCCTGCTCTGATCCCGATGCGAGTTGCTTCTGTACCTCGGTTGGGCTTGAACCTGACAGTGACCGTGGCTCCGATCTTCACTTTACCGAGATTGGTGATGACCGCATCCATGTCGAGGTGAAGAGTGAAAAAGGGCAAGCGTTGGCCGAGATTTTGGGATCACTGCTTGAGGGTGAAGGTGACCCGAAGGCGAGGGATCAGGCCGGTGCTGCGGCGCGCGAGAAGATAACCCGCATTCGCAACTCCCACCCGATCAGAGCCTGGCTTGACGACACCAGCAACTTTGAGGATGAGATGTGGCAGCGGCTGGGGGAGAAGTGCCTGGGCTGCGGTGCCTGCACCTTTGAGTGCCCCACCTGCCACTGTTTTGATATCGTCGACGAGAACCGCGGCGGCAAAGGGTATCGCGTCAAATTCTGGGACTCCTGTCAGTTTGACCACTTCACCCAGCACGCCTCCGGCCACAACCCCAGAGACTGGCAGTACAAACGCTACCGTAACCGCTTTAGCTGCAAGTTCAAGATTTACGAAGAGAAATTCGAGGCCCAGGGGTGTGTCGGTTGTGGTCGCTGTATTCGTGGTTGCCCGATCAATCTGGATATCACCGAATATATGACGGAGATCGCCCACAAGTCGGCGCTGCCTGAAGCCATGCATTTCGACCCGGATTTCGAGTAGTCCAGAGGAAATAATTAGTGACCAATATATATCAGCCTCACCTGATGACCATCAAGAACGTTATTCAGGAGACTCCGGACACCAAGACCTTTCACCTGGTATTTCAGGATGAAGCGCTACGGGACAGTTTCCGTTTTGAGACCGGCCAGTTCGCTGAGTACTCTGCCTTTGGTGAAGGGGAAAGTACCTTCTGTATCGCCTCCTCCCCCACCCGTATGGATCACATCGAGTGTTGCTTCCGCAAGACGGGAAAGGTCACCAATGCCCTTTTTGATATGAGCGAAGGGGATACCATTGGCTTTCGCGGCCCCTTTGGCAATACCTTTCCGTTGGATAGGTTTGAGGGTAAAAACCTGATCTTTATCGGTGGCGGCATCGCATTGCCACCGCTGCGTTCAGTGATCTGGAATGTTCTGGACACGCGTGACCGCTTTGGTGATATCTCAATCGTCTATGGTGCACGCAGCGTTGATGATCTGGTTTATAAGCGCGAACTTAAAGAGTGGCATGAGCGTGATGACGTTACTCTGGTGAAGACCGTTGATCCCGGTGGCGAGAGCGGGAATTGGGATGGACACGTCGGCTTTGTCCCCACCATCCTGGAAAACGAGTTTGCACCCGAGCCGGACAACACCATTGCCATCGTCTGCGGCCCGCCGATCATGATTAAATACACCTTTGAAGCACTCGAACGACTGGGCTTCAAGCAGAATCAGATGGTCACCACTCTGGAGAACCGCATGAAATGCGGGCTGGGTAAGTGCGGTCGCTGTAACATCGGCTCGACCTATGTCTGCATCGACGGCCCGGTGTTCTGGGCGGAAGATTTGGCTGAGATGCCACAGGAGTTTTAGTCACCCCTTTTTCCATATCCGATCCATCTCCTTAGATGCTCAGGGTGTGCACTAACAGGGTAAAAAAACCGGGCTGATAACCCCAGATTTGGCATGTTGTTCGCTTGGTTTTTTGTGTATTATGGGGATTATTCAATATAGTTCGGCTTATCTATTGAGTTATTAAATACTCACTATAGTTTTTAAGCCCTCTGAAGTTAATAACACCTGGCTACTGGCTTATTTTGGTCGTTCTCGAAGCGCACCTATAACCCAAAGGTGCAGGCTGAATTTTGAATCTGACTTTTAAACTTTGAGGCCCTGGAGGCGAGATGTCCAAATCCAACATGGTGACCGTCGATGGTATCGACGCTGCAGCTCACGTTGCCCACAAGACCAACGAGGTCATCGCTATTTACCCTATTACTCCCTCTTCGGGTATGGGTGAGTTGAGCGACGAGTTTTCCGCCAGAGGCCAAAAGAACATCTGGGGCACGGTACCCCAGGTCGTCGAGATGCAGCATGAGGGAGGTGCCGTCGCCTCCTGCCACGGTGCCATCCAGAGCGGCGCCCTGACCACCACCTTCACTTCGTCCCAGGGTCTGCTGTTGATGATCCCGACCATGTACAAGGTCGCCGGCGAGATGACCCCCTTCGTGATTCATGTCGCCGCCCGCGCCATCGCCGCCCAGGGACTCTCCATCTTTGGTGACCACAGTGATGTGATGTCCACCCGCGCCACCGGCTTCGCCATGCTCTCCTCCTGTAATCCTCAGGAGGTGATGGATCATGCGCTTATGGCCCAGGCCGCGACGCTTGAGTGCCGCATCCCATTCCTTCACTTCTTCGACGGCTTCCGCACCTCCCACGAGGTGGCCAAGGCCGACCTGATCTCCGATGAGGTGATACAGGCGATGATGTCGGATGAGCTGATCCGCGAATTTCGCGCCCGCGCCATGTCCCCGGACCGCCCGACCATCCGCGGCACCTCACAGAATCCAGACGTCTACTTCCAGGGCCGCGAGACCGTCAACACCTACCACGACAAGGTTCCCGGCATCATGCAGGATGTCATGGATCGCTTCGGTGAGCTGACTGGCCGTCACTACAAGCTGTTCGAGTACTATGGTGCCGAGGATGCCGAGCGGGTGGTGATGATCATGGGCTCCGCAGCCGATGCGGTGGAGGAGACCGTCGAGAAGTTGGTGACCGAGGGCGAGAAGATCGGCATGTTGCGCGTGCGGCTCTACCGCCCCTTCTCTCCCGAGCACATGCTCGAGGCGCTGCCCGCCACGGTGAAGAAGCTGGCCGTACTGGATCGCTGCAAGGAGCCTGGCAACGACGGCGAGCCCATGTACAAAGACGTGGTTACCGCCATGGCCATACACACGTCCACCGGTGGCACCAAGTTTGCCACCATGCCGCGCATTGTCGGTGGTCGCTACGGGCTCTCCTCCAAGGAGTTCAATCCGGGCATGATCAAGGGCATCTTCGACGAGCTGTCGAAGGATGCACCGAAGAACAACTTTACCATCGGTATTATCGATGACGTCAGCCACACTCACCTGGAGTGGGACAACGACTACCAGATCATCGATCACGAAAAGGTCACCCAGTGCCTCTTTTACGGCCTGGGCGCGGACGGCACCGTCTCCGCCAACAAGAACTCCATCAAGATCATTGGCGAGGATGAGAACATCTTCGGCCAGGGCTACTTCGTTTACGACTCCAAGAAGGCGGGTGCGGTGACCACCTCCCACCTGCGCTTCGGCCCCGATAAGATCCGTTCCAGCTATCTCATCGGTGACGACCAGGCGGATTTCGTGGCCTGTCATCAGCCGGTTTTTCTTGAGAGCCTGGAGATGCTGCACAAGGCCCGCGAGGGTGGGGTTTTCCTCATCAACTCGCCGGCCGGCCCCGATGGTATCTGGGCCACCCTGCCGCGTGAGACCCAGCAGCAGGTGATTGACAAGAAGCTCGACGTCTACGTCATCGACGCCTACAAGGTGGCGGACGAGACCGGCATGGGCCGCCGCATCAACACCATCATGCAGACCTGCTTCTTTGCCATCTCCGGCATTCTTGAGAAGGGTGCCGCCATTGCCAAGATCAAGGAGGCCGCCGAGAAGACCTACGGCAAGAAGGGGCCTGCTGTGGTGGAGAAGAACTTCCGCGCTATCGACGCCTCTGTGGCGGCCATGCACAAGGTAGAGATTCCTGCAGAACCCTCGTCCGTCCTGGATCTGCGCCCGCCGGTCACCGACAATGCGCCGGAGTTCATCAAACAGGTCTGCGGCGAGATTACCGCTGGCCGTGGCGACAACATCCCGGTCAGCCTGATCCCCGCCGACGGTACCTGGCCCCTCGACAGCTCCTCTTACGAGAAGCGCAACCTGGCCCGTGAGATCCCGGTGTGGGACGAGGAGCTCTGCATTTACTGCGGTAAATGTGTCTTTGTCTGCCCACATTCAGCCATTCGCAGCAAGGTTTTCGACAGCACTCTGGCAGAGAATGCTCCACCAACCTTCAAACACATCAAGATCAAAGGTAAGACGTTCGAGGAGAACGAACACATTACCTATCAGGTTGCGCCGGAGGATTGCACCGGCTGTACGCTGTGCCGTGACATCTGCCCCGCTGTGGACAAGCAGAACCCGGAGCACAGGGCCCTGGATATGATGCCACAGCCACCGCTGCGCGAGTCGGAGCGTGAGAACTGGGACTTCTACCTGACCCTCCCCGAGTACGACCGCAACAAGATCGCCTGGGGCACCATGAAAACCGCCATGCTGGCCCAGCCTCTTTTCGAGGCATCCGGCGCCTGCGTCGGCTGTGGCGAGACCCCCTACATCCGCCTCGCCACCCAACTGTTCGGTGACCGCATGATGATGGGTAACGCCACCGGCTGCTCCTCCATCTACGGCGGCAACCTGCCCACCACTCCCTACGCCACCAATGCGGAGGGACGCGGCCCCACCTGGAACAACTCCCTGTTCGAGGATACCGCAGAGTTCTCTCTCGGCTTCCGGCTCTCGGTGGACCGTCAGGCCGAGATGGCCAGGGTGTTGCTGAAGAAGATGGAAGGCGAGATCGGCGCGGAGCTTGTGGGCGCGGTCATCGACGCCGACCAGTCCACCGAACCCGGCATTTTCCAGCAGCGCGAGCGTGTCGAACAGATCCGCGGGAAAATCAAGGGAGTGGACTCCGAGGATGCCCGTAACCTGGATGCAGTGATCGACAACCTGGCCAAGAAGAGCATCTGGGCTGTTGGCGGTGACGGCTGGGCCTACGATATCGGCTTCGGCGGTCTCGACCATGTGCTCGCCTCCGGCGCCAACATCAATATCCTGGTGCTGGATACCGAGGTTTACTCCAACACCGGTGGTCAGATGTCCAAGGCGACCCCCATTGGCGCCGTGGCCAAGTTCGCCGCTGGCGGCAAGCCAGCCCGCAAGAAGGATCTGGCGATGATCGCCATGGCCTACGAAAACGTTTATGTGGCACAGGTGGCCTATGGCGCCAAGGATGTACGCACTCTGAAGGCGTTCCAGGAGGCGGAGTCCTACGACGGCGTCTCCATCATCATCGCCTACAGCCCCTGCATCGCCCAGGGTATCGACCTTCTGAAAGACAACCACAACGCCCAGCAGCGGGCGGTCGCCAGTGGACACTTCCCGCTGTTCCGCTACGATCCAAGGCTGGCCACGAAGGGCAAGAATCCGCTGCAACTCGATTCCAAGAAGCCCAACATGCCGCTGCAGGAGTTTATGGACGCCGAGACCCGCTTCAGCTCCCTTAAGCGGACCCATCCGGAGGCGGCTGTTGAACTGGCGAAGTTCGCTCAGGAGACGGTGGACAAGCGCTACCGCTACTACGAGCAGCTCGCCGCTCTCTCTTTCGAGGCGGAAGCCGTCGATCAGTAGGCGTGATAGGGCGACGCAGCAAGAGGCAACCAGGCGCTTCTGATACTACAGGCAACTGGCTCTCTCTCCTTCGAAGAACCTGCTGGAGAGTGATGGTGTGATGGCTGCCACCCCTGTTTGGGGTGGCAGCCTGCCAATCTGTTAATCTCCACATTGTTCTGATTTTCCGCCTGAAGTGCTAGACTTTCGCTATATAGCTCAAACAATAAAGGAAACTGACAATGGAAAACCCCACCGAGATCCTCAAGACAATCCTCAGCCATGAGGTCAAGGCATCAGCCTTTTACGCCCTCGCTTCTGAGATCACCCATAACGACGAATCCAGAATGCTGTTTATTGAGCTTGCCGATATGGAAGAGGGGCATGCTAAAGCCGTTGCCGATCAAGTAAGGGGCACACCCTTCAGTAGCGGCTTCGATCCCTATGCCTACATTGAGGAGCTGGAGGCCAACGTAGAGACCACCCTGCGCAAGGATGTTACGGAGATCCTCATCGATGGAGAGATGAAAGATGTTCTGAACATGGCCATCTCAATGGAGGAGGCGGCATACCGAGCTTATGAGTCAATGGCCGAGAAAGCTGAGGATGCGGCGATAAAAACATTCTGCGAAGCCCAGGCAGAAGAGGAGAGGGGGCATAAAAAGATGCTGCTTCAGCTGCTTACCTCTCTTGATATGGACGAGGATGAGCGGCCCGATCTGTAGGTATTGCTAAAAAAAGAGGTAACTATTCAGCACGGAAATCCAGACCTCAGGCGTAGGAGCGAACTTGTTCGCGAAGAGCACGTTTTGTAGTCCATCGCGAACAAGTTCGCTCCTACAGCACCTCTGCTCTACCATAACCGTGGTATTCAGGATTTCGGTACGGAGCCGATTTAAGGATTTAAAGGCATGATAATACGAGTTTATGTGTGCAAATGATTATTTTGTAGCTCAGAAAACGCGGATTTTATGGGTGAGCTGAATAGTTACAAAAAGGATCACAGAGAGCACGGAGTCAATGTCATTAACTTAAGCTTAATACCGTGGTCATCCCTACATAGGTTGGAACCCAGTGGTCGAACTTCCCTCTTTCCCGTCATACCCGCGCAGGCGGGTATCCAGCGCTACGGAGCGCTGTCCCCTGGATTCCATCCTTTGGTCCGTAAACGGTGCATCCCTGCACCACTACTCCCGCCTACGCGGGAATGACAAGCCTGAAGTGTACCGGGAATTTTCCACCTAAGTTAATGGCATTGAGCACGGAGTAGCACAAAGAACACAGTGCCAGTTCTGATTAAAGCCCCCTCATCCACGCCGGTCGTATAGCTGCGGCTCCCTCCTGTGCGCTTTTGATCTGCTCAAGCAGTCGGGCGCTCTC
>JBEVXT010000389.1:0-10159 GCA_040505955.1 Sedimenticola sp.
CGGCTTCTGGCTTGTCATCATCCGCCGCGCTCTCTTCGGTAACCGGCAGACCCGCCCTTGCCACTACCGGTTTCCGCAATGGTGAATTGGGCGCCAACACCCCGTGATAGCGGTGCCTGTGCCGCCGGGGTGGCGGTATCAGGAGGGCGATGCGGTTGAGAAACTCCGCTGGGGTCAGTCGCAGCAGGGCCTGGCCGTCGTACCGGGGCTTGAAAAATCGGTAGATGAGCACTTCGTCCTTCTCCAGCCAATACAGCCGTTCCCTGGCAAATAAGGGGCGGGCGCAGTAGCGCAACAACCGCTCCAATCCCTGGCGGATTGACGAGGACACCCATCACAATAGTTGCTGCAGTACAGAGATCAACAGCACCTTAGTCGGGGTCGGTAGGTGATATTATTGATTCAAAATCCCGGGTTTCGCAAGCTCAACCCAGGCTACCCACTATTTTGCAGTCACCCGTACCGCGCAGTATTTGAACTCGGGAATCTTGCCAAAGGGATCCAGTGCGTCATTGGTCAGTAGATTGGCTGCCGCTTCCTGGTAGCAGAAGGGGATAAACAGCTCACCACGACGTAGGCCGGGATCGCATCTCACTGCAGCGCTGATCTCACCACGCCGGGAGTTGATGGTGATCCAGTCACCTTCGGCAGCACCCAGTTCAGTCAGGTCATCCGGGTGGAGGGTGATCATCGCTTCAGGCTCGATCGCATCAAGTACTTGTGATCGTCGCGTCATGGCACCGGTATGCCAGTGCTCCAGTTGGCGGCCGGTGATCAGTACGAAGGGGTACTCCTCATCCGGCAGCTCATCCGCATCCATCAGTGACACCGGGACAAAGCGACCACGGCCGGAGGGGGTGGGAAAGTTCTCGGTGAAGATCACCTCCTCTCCCGGCTCATCCTCACTGCGGCAGGGGTGGGTGACCGCCCCTTCACGCAGCAGGCGCTGCCAACTAATACCGCTGATGCTGGGCATTCCCAGGCGCATCTCTTCATACACTTCGGCGCTGTCGGCATAGTCCCAGGGGAGACCGAGACGGTTGGCCAACCGTTGAATGATCCAGAGATCCTGGCGCGCCTCTCCCGGTGGATCGAGGGCCTGCCGCCCGAGCTGTACCCGGCGGTCGGTGTTGGTGAAGGTGCCGCTCTTCTCCGGGAAGGCGGAGGCTGGCAGCACCACGTCGGCAAACCAGGCGGTCTCAGTAACAAAGAGGTCCTGCACCACCAGATGATCCAGCAACCCCAGCGCCTTGCGTGTGTGGTTAAGGTTGGGATCGGACATGGCGGGATTCTCCCCCATGATAACCATCCCCTTGATCCTGTCGGCCAGGGCCGCTTCCATGATCTCCACCACGGTCAATCCCGGCACGGGATCAAGTTGACACTGCCATAGCTTCTCGAAACGTGCCCTCGCCTCTTCATTGTCGACCCGTTGATAGTCGGGGAAGACCATCGGAATCAGTCCCACATCGGAGGCGCCCTGGACATTGTTCTGCCCCCGTAGCGGATGAAGACCGGTGCCGGGGCGACCGATCTGCCCTGTCATCAGCGCCAGGGCGATCAGGCAGCGTGCATTGTCGGTGCCGTGGATGTGCTGGGAGACGCCCATGCCCCAGAAGATCATCGAGTTACCCGCGGTGGCATAGCATCGCGCCACTTCGCGGATGGTTGCGGCATCAATACCGCAGACGGCCGCCATCCGCTCGGGGCTCAACTCCTCCACCTGCTGTCGCAGGGCATCGAACCCTTCGGTACGTCTCTCGATAAAGTCGTGGTCGAGCAGATCCTCTTCAATAATCGTGTGGATCATGGCGCTGAGCAGGGCGACGTCACTGTCCGGTCGGAACTGCAGTACATAGTCGGCGTGGCGGGCGATGGGGGTGCGTCGCGGATCCATCAGAATCAGGGTCTTGCCCGCCTGGACTGCGTTCTTCATAAAGGCGGCGGCCACCGGGTGGTTGCTGGTGGGGTTGGAGCCGATAACGATCATCAGATCCGCCACCTCCACATCCAGCACCGGGTTGGAGACCGCCCCGGAACCCAACCCCTCCAGCAGCGCCGCTACGCTGGAGGCGTGGCAGAGACGGGTACAGTGATCGACGTTGTTGCTGTGGAAGCCGGTGCGTACCAGCTTCTGAAATAGGTAGGCCTCCTCATTGCTCCCCTTGGCGGAACCGAAACCGGCCAGCGCCCTGCCCCCTTGTGATTCCAAAACCTTTTTCAGCCCGGCGGCCGCCACATCAAGCGCCTCCTCCCAAGTCGTCTCACGAAACACTGCGCTATAGTCCGCCGGATCCCCGATTCCCTCTGCTGACTTGATCACTCCGTCGCGACGGATCAGTGGTTTTAGCAGACGATGAGGATGGCTGACATAGTCGTAGCCGAAGCGTCCCTTGACACAGAGCCGCCCACGATTGGCGGGGCCGTCACGCCCATCCACCCAACGGATGCGGTTATCGCTAACATGATAGGTTATGGCGCAACCGACGCCACAGTAGGGGCAGACGGAATCGACACTGAACTGCGCCTTCTCTGCGGCCCCGCCACCGGCAGGCATCAGCGCCCCGGTGGGACAGGCCTGAACGCACTCGCCGCAGGCGACACAACTGCTCGGCCCCATGGCATCATCGAGATCGAAAACAATCTTTGAAGCGGCACCACGATAGGCGTAGCCGATCACATCATTGACCTGCTCCTCGCGGCAGGCACGCAGACAGCGGCTGCACTGAATGCAGGCATCAAGATTGACCACAATGGCGGGGTGGCTGTTATCCACCGGTGGTTGTTGTCGGGGAGGGAATCGGGGTGTGCCGAGTTCCATCTTGCGCGACCAGTGGTCGAGCTCGGAGTTGGGGCGATAGGCGGCTTCCGCCACATCGGAAGCGAGCAGTTCCAGCACCATGCGTTGAGCCTGTTGCGCCCGTTCACTGCTGCTCTCCACCACCATTCCCCGGGTCGGTTTGCGACTGCAGGAGGAGGCCAGTGCACGCTCGCCGTTGATCTCCACCACGCAGGCACGGCAGTTACCTTCGGGGCGCAGCCCCTCCTTGTGGCAGAGCCGGGGAATTTCAATGCCGTGGCGCTCTGCCGCCTGCAGTATGGTCTCGTCCTGCAGGGCTTCGACGGTTACGCCGTTGAGTGTGAATTCGACACTGCTCATCTCCCCTCCTCTGTTTTGATCTCTTCCGGGAAGTAGCGCAGCAGGCTCAGCAGTGGATTGGGCGCGGCCTGACCGAGGCCGCAGATGGAAGCATCCGTCATCACCTGTGCCAGCTCTTTGAGCAGCGGTTGATCCCACACCGACTGATTCATCAGTTGCAGCGCCTTTTGCGTACCCACCCGACAGGGAGTGCACTGGCCACAGGACTCAGCGGCAAAGAAAGCCATGGCGTTGATCGCCGCCCGGCGCACACTATCCTGGTCGGAGAGCACGATCACCGCAGCAGAGCCGATGAAACAGCCGTGCTCCTGCAAGGTATCGAAGTCGAGGGGGATATCCGCCAGAGAAGCGGGCAGAATGCCTCCCGAGGCACCGCCGGGGAAGTAAGCCTTGAGCTGGTGACCGGGGTGCATGCCGCCACAGTAGTTATCCACCAACTCCCGCAAGGTGGTACCGGCGGGTGCCAGATGAACTCCGGGGTTATTGACCCGCCCGCTGACGGAGAAGGAGCGCAGCCCCTTGCGCCCGTTGACGCCGTGATTGGCGAACCACTCTGCACCTTGCTCGACAATCTCACGCACCCAGTAGAGGGTCTCGAAGTTGTGCTCAAGGGTGGGACGACCAAAGAGCCCTGCCTCAGCCACATAGGGCGGACGCTGCCGGGGCACTCCTCGTTTCCCCTCCAGGGATTCGATCATCGCCGACTCTTCGCCGCAGATATAGGCACCGGCACCGCGTCGCAGGTGGATAGGCGGCAGGGGTACCGGTGGATTCTCCTGCAGGCGTGCAATCTCCCGCTGCAGCAGTGCGCGGCAGCCGGCGTATTCATCCCGGAGGTAGATATAAATCGCCTCACAGCCCACCACCCGGGCGGCGATCAACGCCCCCTCAAGAAAACGGTGGGGATCCTGTTCAAGGTAGTGGCGATCTTTGAAGGTGCCCGGCTCCCCCTCATCGATATTAACCGCCAGCAGGCGCGGCCCCTGCTGTCCGCGAACAATGCGCCACTTGCGCCCGGCAGGGAAACCGGCACCACCGAGACCGCGTAGGCCGGAGTGCTCCAGCTCGGCGATCAGATCATCGGCGTTTTGCTCTCCGCTATGACACGCCTGTAGTAGTTGGTATCCCCCCTGACTGAGGTAATCGTCATAATGGATGGCGGCGGGTATAGCACAATCAACCTCTCCTTCTTTCAGCGCTCTTGTCACAAGCTCGCTGTTGGCACCACCCATTGGATTTTGCCCCACCACAGCCACCGGTGCCTGCTGACAACGGCCGACACAGGGTACCCGCCGAATCCGCACACCCTCCCCCAAGGCATCATTCAGGGAGGCGATCAACGCCTCGGCACCAGCAAGGTCACAGCTGATCGATTCACACACCCGTACAGTGATAGCCGCAGGAGGAGTCTCCCCCTCCTTGACCAGATCGAAGTGATGGTAGAAAGAGGCGGTCTCATAAACCTCCACCGGCGAGAGCTTCAGCTCATCGGCCAGTGCCACCAGGTTGGCAGCGGAGAGATAGCCGTAGTGATCCTGTATCCGGTGCAGATACTCAATCAGCAGGTCACGACGCCGCTCACCCTCCCCCAGCAGCTGTTGTAGCTGGGCCAGAATTTCGGGATCAGTGCGACGGCCTCTGCCACCGCCCTTCCTTCGTTTACCCATTCTCTGC
This sequence comes from Sedimenticola sp., assembly GCA_040505955.1. Lineage (GTDB taxonomy): Bacteria > Pseudomonadota > Gammaproteobacteria > Chromatiales > Chromatiaceae > Vondammii. Next base: position 4,835 of record JBEVXT010000389.1, read on the forward strand.
CTGCTATCAGCCACCTTATCCCCCACTAATTTTACCGCACCGCCGGTTTCGACAACCATTTCTCTACCGATCCTGATACTACCCCGCCGCCTGAGAGCCACTGGTCTGGAGACGACACCCACTTGAATTGTGACGACCCATCACCGAGCCTGGATTTCACACACGGGGTCGGAGTCGATTGCGCTGAAATAGCAACTGCTTCCCAACATACTCAACGCAATCGACTCCGACCCCTACCGCACAGCGGCCACTCACTACCACTTGAACCCCGAAACTTGAGATAATAACAACACTCCATCAAAACAGTGACCAGAATGAAAATACCCGTTGCATGGCTTCTCTCAGCCTACCGCGCCGACAGCCACGCCGCCTGGGGTGACTGGCTGCTGTCGAGCCAGGATCAGTATGATTGGCAGCGGTTTGAACTGCCCGGCCGCCATTTCCGCTGGCGTATACGCGGCAACCCTCTCAGTTGGCTGGATCAACTGCCGGCAACACCCCCTGAGCTGATCGTTGCCACCTCGATGGTTGATCTGAGTACCCTCAAGGGGCTCCACCCCCGTTTGGCCCATACCGCCAGTATCTACTACTTTCATGAAAATCAGTTTGCCTACCCGGTCACCGACGGTCAATTCAAGTCAGTCGATCCACAGATGGTGCAGCTCTACGGCGCCCTGGCCGCCGATAAGGTAGCATTCAACTCCCACTTCAACCGGGACTCATTTCTCAACGGTGTCGATGAGTTGTTGGCAAAAATGCCCGACTGCGTTCCCCCTGGAGTAAGTGACCGTATTCGACATAAAAGCCATATTCTCCCGGTGCCTATCTCACCCGTAGCTACAGCAGAGAAGGATCCGCGACTGATCCTCTGGAGCCACCGATGGGAGTACGACAAAGCCCCAGACCTGTTTGCCGACGCTATCATCGAGCTTGACAGACGCGGCTGCGACTTCCGCCTTGCCCTGCTGGGAGGTCGGCCGGAAAAAGCTCCCCCATCCCTGACCCGACTGCGCGACCAGTTGTCGCATCGCATCACTGCCGATGGCAAGAGCACAGCAGATCAATACCGTTCACTGCTGGGAAAAACATCCATTGTAGTGAGCACAGCAATCCACGAATTCCAGGGACTGGCTATACTGGAAGCGGCAAGCGCCGACGCCCGCCCTCTAGTGCCCGATGCCCTCTGCTATCCAGAACAATACGGCACCATCTACCGCTACCCTGCCGGTGATGCAAAGGCACTGGCGGATCGACTGGAGCAGTGGCTAAAGAACGGCCTCCCACCAGCGGAGGATATCTCTCCATGGTATGAAGAGAACCTAACACAGAGCTGGCATGATCTGCTGATTTTACCCAACTGAACACATTGTTCAGGCATATCTCATCAGCCAGGGATTTAGCTGATGAGATATACAGAACGATTTGTCTTCAAATTGAGTTGTTTTACAACAGCAAACGGAAACATGGTTCCAATAATCTGCTGTCACCGGTAGAGTATGAAAACCGTTACCAAGAACGGCTGGAAAGTGTCTAGGTTATTGGTGGCGATTCAGGATAAGGCATTGCTCAACCTGCGATGTAAATATCAGACTACAGAGAAAAACGATGACTGAGACTGTGGATGAACTGAAGAAAAGAATGGATGAGGCTGAAGCCGATGGCAGCCAAGTGATGGGCATCTATCTGACAGCCGGAATGGCCAAGGCGATCCGCTGGGAACTCAAACAGATGTATGGCAGCGATCCAGGCGAAGATCTGACGCTGCTCTTCGGTGCGGCGGTGCTCTCCCAGGATGCGCCTGAGTTGAAGTTTGAAATATAGGCAACTTTTAACTACTCAACATCTTTCAAGTTTTCACAACGCAGATAGGCGTTCAAAAACAGGGAGTTATTGATTCGCGAACCCTAAACCGACCGTAGGAGCGCTTTCCCGAAGCGCGATCAAATAGACCGATCGTGCTTCAAAAAAACGCTCCTACGTGAAGTCGGCGTTCGTGGCCAGCTTAGGTGTGTACCTTTACCTTACAGCGGACGAACTTTGTTGGCGCATGGACCTTTTTGACCCTGCCCCTCTTCGAACTCAACGGACTGGCCATCTTTCAATGTTGCGTAGCCGCCACCTGCTTGAATTTCTGAATGATGAACAAACAGATCTTTACCACCATCTTCCGGTGTAATAAATCCGAAGCCCTTATCTGCATTAAACCACTTTACTGTACCTTTGCTCATACTGTTCTCTTTAACCAATTAGTGAAAAATATAATTCTGCTTTTGCTATCACCATTACGCAAACAGACCTTGGATTTAATGAAGAATCAAGTTCTTCGTTCCAGGTAATAATATCCCTATTCGACAAACTGCTAATTCACCTGATAGCCCAAAACGGAGGGAAGCCAGAGTGCGATTTGTGGGAAAATAATAACCAGGGCAATCTTGGTAAGCATAGCAGCAATGGGCAAGATATCCCAGCGTATTTTCGCGTTGATGGGAACACAATCGGAAGCATTGCGTTAAGATTGATGGTAAATCTACTTTTTTACGTCGCAATCGACTCCGACCCCTGCCAAAATACAAGCACTGCCCAACACTCAAAGAAGCCCCCCATGACCACAGACTTTTCAACCCTGCAACTGACACCCGAGATGCTGAGCAATCTCCAATCATTGGATTACCTGGAGATGACCCCTATTCAAGCAGCCTCCCTACCGTCACTGCTACAGGGAAAAGACCTCATCGCCCAAGCAAAGACCGGTAGCGGCAAAACCGCCGTCTTTGGCATCGGCCTGCTCAGCCGACTGAATGTGGCGAAATTCCGGGTTCAGGCATTGGTTCTCTGCCCCACCCGAGAGCTGGCCGATCAGGTCGGCAAAGAGATTCGGCGGTTGGCACGCTGCCTGCCCAATACCAAGCTGGTCAGCCTCTGTGGCGGCAAGCCGTTCGGGCCGCAGGTGGGATCGCTGGAGCATGGCGCCCATATCGTGGTGGGTACACCAGGGCGAATACTAAAGCACCTGCAAAAAGGCACCCTCGACCTGCATCACATCACGACACTGGTTCTGGATGAGGCGGATCGGATGCTCGACATGGGCTTCTTTGATGACATCGCAACCGTTATCGCCAAAACACCCGACCAGCGGCAGACCCTGCTCTTCTCCGCTACCTACCCTGACTCAATCAAGGGGATGAGTGGCCAGTTTCAGCAGGATCCAGTAGTGGTAACGGTGGATGCCACCCACACCGAAAGCCACATCAAACAGCACTTCTACGAAGTGGGGAAGGGACAACGAATAGAAGCCATAGCCACCCTGCTGGCTCACCACCGACCGGAATCCAGCGTAATCTTCTGCAACACCCGTCAGCAGTGCAAGGAGGTGGTGAACGAGATGCAACAGCGAGGTTTCGAAGCGCTGGCCCTGCACGGCGACCTGGAACAGAAGGAGCGTGATCAAGTGCTGGTGATGTTCGCCAATAAAAGCTGTCCCATCCTGGTCGCCACCGACGTTGCCGCCCGCGGCCTCGATATCAAAGATCTGCAGGCCGTGATCAACCTTGAACTCTCTCGCGACCCTGAGGTGCATATTCACCGTATCGGCCGCACTGGCCGTGCTGGAAAAAAAGGTATCGCCATCAGCCTCTTTACCGCATCCGAGGCCTATCGAATCAATGCCATTGAGGAGTACACCAAGAGCACTATCCCGGTTGAAACAGTGGAAGATATCGAGATCAAAGAGGGGTTCGATCTGCAACCCCCCATGATCACCTTCTGTATCGACGGCGGACGTAAAGAAAAAGTCCGTCCCGGTGACATCCTCGGCGCACTCACCGGTGAAGGCGGCATACCCGGCAACAAAGTTGGCAAGATCGACATCTTCGACCACATCGCCTATATCGCCATCGCACGCGACATCAGCAATAAAGCGCTCAAGCAGCTGTCTGATGGAAAAATAAAGGGACGCAGGTTCAAGGTGCGGCAGTTAAGTAATCGCTAAATACTACCTGATTACCCCTAAAATCCAGCCAGAAATGAACGCAAATATGGCTCTCCACTGGTATATTGTTTGGGCATTAATTCCTGCCAAAAACATGTTCTGACGCTTTGCATTTGTAGGAGCGAACTTGTTCGCGATGGACTCCGAAACATGCTCTTCGCGAACAAGTTCGCTCCTACAGAAGAGGATGGCCTTTTAAGGCTGCGTGTCGGTAGTTGGCGTGTGATCTTCGATAGGCAAGATGAACTGAAGGTCATCGCTATAGAGAAAATCAAACCACGTGGAGATGCATACAAATGAGCGTAAATATCATCAAGTCGCTGGATGGTGAAGAGTACGTACTTTTACCCATAAGGGTTTATCGTGCACTACGCAAAACCATAGAAAACAAACTAGCAGAGAAGGATGATATTGACTATGCAACTTTCGAGCTGAAAGACTACGTAGACAACCCTGTAGCACTGCTACGAATCAAGGCCAACATAACCCAGGAAGAACTGGCACAGCGCCTGAATGTTACTCAGGCTTATATCTCTAAAGTGGAGCGTCAGGAAAAGGTGACAGCCAAACTGTTGGAACGTGTAAAAAAGGCTTTAAAATGAAAGAATGAGCGAGAATGAGGACACCCATCATTTGACTTTTCCCTGTCAACGCTTAGTCACTACCCTTGCGGGTAACAGCCCATGACTCGGGGCCACAGCGGGTTGACACTTTGCATTTGTAGGAGCGAACTTGTTCGCGATGGACTCCGAAACGTGCTCTTCGCGAACAAGTTCGCTCCTACATTCGACTTCATGACTGTTTTATAGAGCCAGTTTCAAATATTTGCGTTCATACGCGTTTATTTGCGGCCAACATTGACTCACTTTCTTCTATCAGTGGCTGAGCTACGAGGGTAATCAGGAAAGACTATTTTCGCTGGCAGCGTTCAAAAAAGCCCGCCACCGAACCTTTTGAGATCTTGGTCAACTTCTGCATCTGGGTAAAAGAGAGATCACTCAGCGCATAACTCTGCTCAATATCCACAAGCATAGCCAACCACAGGTGAGCCGTCATCTCTGCATCCGCCAACGCCCGGTGAAAGGTGCCGGTGTTGGGCAGCGCTTTATACTTCACCAAGGTTCCCAGCTTATGGTTCGGTGCCGTCGGATAGAGTCGGCGGGCGGCCAGCATGGAACAGGCAAACCTCCCGGAATACCCACGTTGAATACGCTGCAACTCCGCATCCAGAAAACGCCGGTCAAATGAAGCGTTATGCGCCACCAGATCATAGTCGCCGATGAAATCGGAAAACGCATCCATCACCTCGGCGCAGGGAGCCGCCTTACGCAACATGC
>JBEVXT010000390.1:0-1652 GCA_040505955.1 Sedimenticola sp.
TAGGCCATTAAACACCATTAAACAAACAAACAATCTCCTAGAAATAGGAAATAGTGTGCCACAGTAACCCCCGTTTCTTGTAAATTGGATATAAAAGAATGTGGTGAGCTAAGTTATTTTAATGTTGTCGCAGAGCACCTGACACCGGGTCAGAAAATTGTAAATTTTATGATGAAAGTTCTGACATATATTTGCAAATACAAAACAAAATATGATAAATTTGGTAATAATTTTATGGTCTAGCAAAAGCATAGCAGTTACGACCTTCTGGTGTTCGACCATTGAATTTGCAGTGTTCCTATTGGCCAATGATAAACACGTGGGGTATTTGTTCTAGCTACTGATCCAAGCATGGAGCTTGACTTTTCTGTCGAATAGAGGTTAAGCCCGAGTCGGTCAGTCAGTCGGTCAACCAATCATCCAAATGCTGCTTCTAGGACCTGGTCATATTTTATTGTTTAATTGATGAAGAGAGTTAATTAATTGAATTAAAAAAAATGATGCAGAAATGTGTAAATTAATAAGTTTTTTTTGCTCTGTATTCAAAATAGTGATTGGTTGTTATAGTTATTTGAATTATATTAATTTTGTTTCCATAGCGACCAAATGCATGCAGGTATGTTTGGTTTGCCAATGTATATTGAAGTGAGCTATACATGTATTGTCCTGTGAAACATGCTATATACTGTATATTGTACATCTGTCTGTTTTAATCCATTTAATATATGCTGATGATTCACAATTTTATCCTCGGAAAATTTAAAATATTTTTCTTGTGTTACTTTTAACGTATATGTCGTGACCATCATTTGAACCGTCTCTTTGAGACGGTTCAAATGAGTGGTCACAACATATACCTTCGATGAGAAATGGAGTACAATAGGGAAGATATATTTGAAACGTGCATACTACTAGAGAGGTAATCCGCATGCAAGGGTTAAAGATTGATGCCAGGATTTAAATGGATTTTTGGGCAAAACACATTTTTTGTTGCAAACTTGTCTAATGAATTAGTGTATTGATATATGCATAATAAAATACTGTTGCCAATTTTCTTTCATATCTATCTGTGTGTTTAGTGTATTGAAGTTAGCTAATTCTCTATGTGAAATTGAAGTTGCAGTTGTGGCTAGTAAAATATTCTATTTAAATTTATTTATATTTAAAAAAAGTATCCTGCAAACTATAGTATAAGTATAATGTAGACAACTTTACAATATTGTTTTGGTTATTCGAACACTTAGAAATCAAATGTATGAGTCTGAAAGTCAAAATTTATAATACAAAATGTAACTGTTTTGGCGGGAAATTAGACATTACATTCTCACCAATATAAAAATATGCAAAAGAAGGCAAAATCAAACGAAAACAATGTGTCAAACATCTTTACTCGCATATTTTTTCAAGGTTTCAAGTTAAAATCCTGTCATCAACCTTTAACCTATAAACTGGCAGAAATGAAGTCCAATTATGCTATAAAATACTGGTATAAGATACATTACATGTAGCACTTTTGCCAATTTTGCAGTAAATGGTTTTGAATTGAACATAATTTCCATAAATGAAACTTGACGACAATCCCTGAGCAAAAGCAGAATTCTGCATTTGCTCTGAAATTTTCGCCAAATTCTTATGTCATCTGATAAAAATAT
>JBEVXT010000390.1:1752-7022 GCA_040505955.1 Sedimenticola sp.
GTCTGCTGATATATTTGAACTAATTACAGGCACGTCGCCAGGCGGAGGCCTGGAAGCAGGGGCTTCAACATAATTTCCACACATACCCTTATTTTTTTTACTATGAAATATGAAGCACAAGAGGATCGCCCACCTGGGCTTCAACTTTAGACAGGGCCTGGCGATGTCCCTGATTTATAGCCATTATTTTTCCCAGCATGCAAAGAGCTAAGCAGTATTACCATTGGTATGTTATTTTGCATGTGTTTGTGAAATTGTCTTCTCCCAGAGAAGTGATTGAGTTTTTACTTGATTAGAAATGCATTAAGTTGTTAGCATTATGATTGTTTGCAGTTTGGTGTGATTTTGCTGTTTGACAAAGCTTAGCTGTTAATGTGTGGCTTTTGTGTGCATTTTTATTAATATTTATTTCTTATTTGAGCCAACACTGTGAGAAACATGAGCAAATATTATTGCAGTCTGTCAGCTATAAATGCTGAAGTTTTAAAAGCAAAATATTAATGGTTTTAAATTTTGTTGAAATTTCACTTAGCTCTGGAATATTCACAAACTTTTGATAATCGTTTTCATATTCTTTGGAAAATGGGCGTCTGCTGCGAAAAGGGACCTTACAACATTGGCACAAATTGCAGCTCCTGAGCCTCCTGCACGCACGCCCATACGTGAGTGGGATTAGAACGTTTTGCTGATGGCAATAAGGCTACTAAGCAACGGAGCATCATAGGCTCGGATCAGACTGCGCTGATCGCAACGTCGTAAGGTCCTTTTTCCCAAATTTAACATGTTTAGAAACATGGTCTTGTATGTAATACTGCCAGAGACATATAATACAGAGATTGGCAAGTTCATATTAATGCCATTTATTGTGCTAAATTCCACGTGGCACCTTGGTTTGTAGCAAGAACTCCTATTACAGTTTGTATCTCTCAAAAAAGTTGTTGATGTCATTTAAAAGCCTCGATCATGATTCTTCTCTGTGGTATAAACACTTAAATTAGTCAAAAGTCCAAGATAGTATGAAATAATTAGAAAATGATGTATTTTCCTTAAAATTTATACTATATTTTAGGGTGACCTTTTTGTAGCAAATAAAACTGTTTTCATATTCGTTATCCATCCGTGAATTTGATTCATCAAGTGAGGTGATATATTTAGCCATAAAAATTATGGTATAGTTTTCAAATATAAAATATAATTATTTTTAAAGATATCTGTATTTAAAGTGAACGAGATATTGCGAGATTAACAGAACCTGCCAATCTCGGTATTCTATGTCTCTGATACTGCATAGATGGTGTTGATTGATTTGTAGATTTACATCATATTAGCCTGATGTAGGTGTTGGGAAGCATATACAATGTAGTGACTTTAATATGATTACTTTGCTATGTTGTGTTCATTTCAGCGAATTCTAAAAATTTATCTGAAAATGATGTGCCAAATCCCTTCACACTTTGCATGCTGGGTAAAAATGTTTTCTTATGCATTTTCTGAAGTAGGCGATTATAGTGTGCTGACAAAATATGTTTTTGGTGAGGATTAACTCTTTGCATGCTGGGAAAAATAATGGCTAAAAATAGTTCAAATATATCAGCAGACGACAATACAGTAATATCGTTTCCCTTAATTGCTCTCTGAAAACTATGAAAATTATTGACTTGGAATTTTATTAGAATTGCATCGTTACGATGCAATTCTAATACAATTCCATGACATATTTGGAGGTTATTTTCACCGCTAGCGTGCAAAGAGTTAAACCTACATGGCCACATATTATAGAGCAATATATAGCCTACATATTTTTTATGTTCATATAGTGCTTTTTTTAGATAATAAAAAAAATATGCTCAAGTGTGACCATGTAGCTTGAACGTAGAACTCCTATTAACCATTGCAGTGCAGGAATTGTCGTCTGCTGATGATTCATATTTTACATATTTCTCAACAAAAACATGTTTCCAGTGGAGACGATTCTAGTGTGCTTCCTAAACACGTTTTTGACCAGAAATGATAAGAATATACAGAAAATGCAGCAGACGACATTTTTACCCAGCATGCAAAGGGTTAAACTCATTTAAATCCTGGGTATACTTAGTGCTCTTATTCTTTCCGCAGGCCAGAAAGCAGAAAGCTGGTCCAATGAAAGCCCTGTCCGATGTGTTTGACAGTCAGACGTCGACTGAACCATCACCGATGACTTCTACGAAACGAGAGAAATCCCCGAAGAAAATGGCGCCTGAAATTCCAACGTCTGCTCCACCACTTCCTTCATCACCACCACCAACAGAGTTGTCCGATAAGTCATTAGTGGAAGTGTTAGCGTCCACATCAGCATTAAAACCAGCATTATCTTCCCCATCAACAACCCCAAACGCACCGCCCCGACGGAAACATATCTCATTTACTTCCAGATCTTCCGGTGACCTGACAAAAACTTATCCAGGCCTTTGGTCACTGGAAGAGAAAAAGACCAAAGATGACTCTGACCTCAAACCAATAACATCTCCAGCTAAGTCCAGTATAAAGGCCAGTCCATTCGCTACAGTTGGGAAAATGTGGCGACCAATGTCGATGAAAAGTAGCACCACTCATGGAGCAGACACTGACGAAACGTACCACACGTATAATAATTTTGATGCTCTCAGGGAAATGTCTACGAGTCATTTGTCTTCATCAGTGGAAACAAAACGAGCATTGGCCAATGGAAGTGAGTTAGCTTCCCCACATACAGCTAAAGTTCCAAATGGCCATATCGAAGGTGCAGGGGCAACATTGGTTTTCACGTCTGCCACTTCGATTGTTCCGTCCAAGGAACCGGCTCCATCAGTGTCGGAGGAAAGTTTCGCCCTGCTTCGAGAGCGGGTAAGCGACTCTCATTCCAATTCCGTGAAGCAAATATTAGAAAGGGTCTACACTTCTGAAGATTTTGGTCAGGCACTGAGCGATGTTGAACGATTGCTAGCCGAATTGAAGCAGACAGTGGAGTCTTTGAAATCATCCCGTATCGATAGGAAAACAAATCAGCTCAGCATGTGTAAGGACGAACTTCAATCACAAGTGCGTCAGTTTGTGACAGATGCAAAGTTACTGGTGAGTAACGCAACTCAGACAAAGCAAAAGCTTGCTGCAAACATGGACACGAGCATGCATTCTCTGGCAAGGATATTTCTCCATGGTCAAGCAACCATGTTTATGATGGAGATCATTCACCAAGCACAGCACTTGGGGTCAGAGATCATGAGGGTTGCAAATGCGTATAAAAGTACTTTGAACGCCGCACATGCTGCTGTTGGGAAACCACTAGCTGACCCTCATATGAAGTACTTGATGCGGCAAGCGACAAATTTGGCGACATTGTTGAGCAACTTACTGAAGAGTTTGAAGATGTTGAAAAACAGATGATAGTCTGTTATAATTCCACAAGTGAAAAAGTAATGCCTCGACTCGTCTGATAGTTTGCCAAAAATGACACCCCCATCCCCCAACCCAATATTACATATTTATTTTTTCCATTAAATGTCCCCGGAGACATGTAATTTTCAAAAATATACAAGATACAAATACTATGCGTTTCAACACTACAAACCTTTATATCAATATTGCAAACTGTGTAGATCCAGATGAGATTGCTCAAATGAGCAATCTCATCAGAATCTGGACTGTTTGGTAGTAATATACAATTCTATAAACATTCCTTTCATGATAATTACCTAGTCTGAATTGGGACTTGGAAAAGTCCAGCTTAGTTACTTTGAGGTGAAAGGCTAATTACAAAATTCTGCATTTACATTGTATGACATTTCTCTGTGTGCCGATCGGTCGCCAGAAATTTCAGTTTTACTTTTATTTTTTGATAAACACAAACTGAAAGGAATATTGTCGTGTGACAACGTCACTTGTTTCGACCAATGAAAACACAGTTTTTAAATGTGGCGTCACATTAGGTCTTCCATATATGGGTGACATCACACCATAGTTGAAACTTGTTCTTACGCCTTGACCTACTTTGTTCGAAATATAGGTTATTTCAACTTTCCCAGCTACACCTTGTTTATTGATAAGCACTACAATGGGTGCATCGCTGTGTCTTACAGACACAATTTTTCCAGTTATTGTAAGTATTCAGTGTGGATTTCTCCAACTTGTTGGTGAGGTGTAGGAATAAACCATGTCAGCCTGTCTGTATATAATCCTTACTCCTGAACTGACGTAAAACCACTTTGATTCATTCATTTGTAAATGTCAGTCTATTTAATTGGCAACAAGTCTATATGTTGGCTATTGATAATTTTGAAAGCGGATATGTAGCATATGCGTAACGTATCGACCCGGATCAGCCTGCGCAGTCCGTGCAGACTAATCCGGGCCGACACTAAGTGACGAAATAAATAAACATTTGATATGTTCATTAACCCTTTCACCCGAGGCCTATCTTTGCAAACAGTGTAGATTCAGATGAGCCGGCTCATATGAGCCGTCTCATCAGGATCTGCACTATTTGCAAGTATATTTTTTTTCCATACAAAAAAACAAGATCACCCAATGTTTGAATGGACTGGTCCCAATTCGATTTTCTGATAAATTGATTGGACTGGATTTTAGCATGTCAAGTATAGAGGTGAAAGGATTAACAGAATTAGAGGGTTATCATTTGAGCCGCATCGCGAGAAAACCAACAAAGTGACATACGGTCGGGTATGCGTAAAGTATCGGGCCGACACTATCCGCTTTCTGGAGAAATTCTGTTGCAGCAATCATTACTCTATACCTCTATCACTCATAGACGGGAAATGCCAGATCAGACTGCGTGTGGTGCGCAAGGTCACCGTCACCGGATCCGGGTCAATACTTCACGCAGATGTCACCGTCGTTGTTGGATATCTCGCGATGCGGCTCATTTGTAAAATTTACTAGTGTTACATATAATTATGATCAGTTGAAAATTACATATTTCTATTTTTCTACAAAACAGTTTGATTACAAATAGAATATATATAGAAAATAATTCTTATTCATAATGTTTAGAATCATCTCAAAGAGACGTAAATGTGTGATTGTACCCTCTTGATGTTTTCATGGAGAAATAAGAAAAGAATATTCCTAAACAATTCTTGTGATTCAATTAAAATTTAAAAAAAATACAGTAACATAATAATTCTTATAGAGCATTTGAGGACTTTTCTATTTCAGGGAAAATATAGTGTCTTGTGGAACAATGTATTGTGTTTTGTCTGTGATCAATTAGTCAATGCGACGTTGCCGACGTCATT
>JBEVXT010000390.1:7122-8683 GCA_040505955.1 Sedimenticola sp.
TCCATATATGGTAAACACGAGAGTGGTGTAAACTACTGCTGCACAGTGGTGTAATACACCGTTAGATTTCTGTAAACTACTGGCTGAAATGTAAGAAAATTCGATCTTACACTGTTTCAAACAGTGAAAATAACATTTTGCTATTTCACTGTTTTGCTGAACTATTTGTGGACTATTTTCAGCTTTAATATACCTTGTGTTATCGACTCTAAGCAGTATTGTTTTCTTTGAAAACCACCGAAAATGTATTTGGAGCATCTTTTGAGGAATTTTAATGCATTTATTTTGTAGTGTTTACTTCGCGTAACGTCGTCTACGACGTAGCAATATGCAGTGACGTCATCGACACTGCACGTAACTTGGTACGCCAACAACGTAATGTTGACTAAATGCTGCTTTAAAATTGTAACAAAACATCATTAAGTCATAAAATAAAAATAAAATTTGTTTCTTTCAGTGTAAGATGGAATTTTATTTCACATCGTGAACACCCAACATTATATTTTCACTCATGGCTTTGCTATTGGTGAAAATATCATGTTGGGAGTTCACTCGGTGAACTAAAATTTCATCTTTAATACACTGAAAGAAACAAATATCCTCTATATGTCTTGAAATATTTGCTCTGATATGTGGAAAGTAGGTCACCATGACAAGTTTAGAGTAATATTATACAGTATATTTGAATATATGCATGTTTATGATGAAGATAATTGTTTATTGAACAGTTTACTCATTTATTAAACTATATACATTTTATTTGTTTATTCTCTTAGATTCCATAGGTGTACATGGTTCATTATACCCCCCGCAACGAGTTGTGGGGGGTATACTGGAGTCGGGTTGTCCGTCCGTCCGTCATCTTCATATTTCACTGATACATTTGTATGGCCATAACACTTGATTCTCTGATAAACCCATGTAGCTGCTGATGGTGGAGTCGATGTCACAGACATAAAAATGTAGGTCATGGCCCATGCGGGTGGGTATTCCGTAAGCCTCGCTTACTGACAAATCTAGTTGGTATTGTTAACCTTTGTTAATTTTGGTCACTTTCGGACTGGTTGGCTTGTTGGTTGGGAGCATGTTAAGGGTAATTTAACCCTCTCAACCCTACATATCCAACATGGAATCTCCCATTGTCACATTCAGACCAATCAATTTACCATAAAATCTAATTCAGACAAGTCCATTCAAACAGTGGGTGGTTTTGTTTTCTTAAATGTGAAAGAATACTTGCAAATAGTGCAGATCCTGATGAGACGGCTCTTATGAGCTGTCTCATCTGGATCTACACTGTTTGCAAACCCTGGCCTTCAAAAAGGCCGCTGGGGTTCAAAGGATTAATGATAGGGGTTCGTCCTTACCGGAATCCTGAAATACCTGGTTTAATCCTCAGGTACATATTTTGGTTTCTTGTACGCTAGATTTGAATCAGGTTATACCCATTATAAAGTAGTAAGATTACTTTTAGGGGAAGGGGCTAAGTGACGCTGGTGTGGTATGTACCCGGCACCAAGTCCGGTTATTCTAATTTCAGGGCTGAATGTGTATTTTTTTC
>JBEVXT010000391.1:0-7838 GCA_040505955.1 Sedimenticola sp.
GGCGCGGATACTGGAGGTGGAGCTGGAACAGAAGGATGAGCGCATAGTCTACGAGATCGAACTGCTGGATAGCGAAGGGGTGGTGTGGGAACTCTACCTGGATGCCGCTGACGGCAAAGTGTTGTCGCGGGAACAGGAAGAGTAAGATGCGCCTGCTGCTGGTGGAGGATGATGCCGAACAGGCCACCGCTCTGGAGCAGGCGTTGCGCAAAGCGGGTTATGCGGTGGATCTAGCGGATAACGGCGTCGATGCACAGTATCTGGGTGAAGAGACCGCCTATGATGCAGTGGTGTTGGATCTTGGCCTGCCGCAACGCCCCGGCCTGGAGGTGCTGAAGAGCTGGCGTGACGACGGTTTGCTGATGCCGGTGCTGGTGTTGACCGCCCGCGATGCCTGGCATCAGCGGGTGGATGGCTTCAAGGCGGGAGCCGATGACTACCTGGGTAAGCCGTTTCATGTAGAGGAGTTGCTGGTGCGGCTGCAAGCGCTGATCCGGCGCAGCAGCGGCCGGGCGACGGCGGAGCTGCAGTGTGGTGGCCTGCGCCTCAACGAAGAGCTACAGCAGGTGACCCTTGCCGATGGCGGGACGGTGGATCTCACCGCCACCGAGTTTCGGCTGCTGCGCTACTTCATGCTCCATCCAGGCCGCATTCTCTCTAAAAGCCGGCTTACCGAGCACGTTTATGATCAGGATTTCGACCGCGACAGCAACCTGATTGAGGTCTATGTGCGCCGTCTGCGGGAGCGCATCGGCCAAAAGCGCATCGAGACCCGGCGTGGCCAGGGATACCTGTTTATCGGTGGCGCGGAGTGAACTCTCTCGGTAAGCAGTTGCAGGTAGGGTTGGCGCTGGGGTTGCTGCTGTTTCTCGGGTTGCTCTGGTGGGGTGGCAGTCTGGCCCTGCGCAGCCTGACCGAGGGCTTTGTCGCCTCAAGACTTCAGCACGACGCCGGGACGCTGCTCGCCACCCTCGACCTGACCGAGCCGAAGCTCCCCCGGCTCTCCAGCAGTGGTTTGGGAAAGATCTTCCATCAGCCCCTCTCCGGTCACTACTACCAGGTAGTGTTTGACGATGGCACTCTGCTGACCTCACGCTCGTTATGGGATCAGCAGCTGGATATCCCGAAGCTCCCCACCGGGTCTTCAGATGACCGGCGTCAGGCAGGGCCCGCCGGGCAGGATCTGCTGCTCCACAGCGCTGGCTATCGCAAGCAGGGCCAGCACTTCACCCTCACCCTGGCCGAGGATATGACGCCGCTGAATCGGGGGCTGGCGCGCTTTCAGTGGGTATTCGCCGCACTCTCCCTGTTTTCGGCGCTACTGATCATACTAATTCAGTCCTTGATTATACGCAGCTCGATCAGGCGGCTTGACCCGGTGCAGGAGGATGTTCAACGGCTTGCAAATGGCGAGATTACCGCGCTTACCGAAGATCTGCCCAGTGAGGTGAAGCCTCTGGTGCAGGAGTTCAACCGGCTGTTGCAGATACAGCAGCAGCGTCTGCAGCAGTCGCGCAACAGTCTGGGTAACCTCGCCCACGCCCTCAAGGGTCCCCTCAATCTGCTGATGCGTCAGCTGGAGCGGGATGAGTTGAAAGGCTATCCCGAAGTGCAGCGTGAGATGGGTCTTCAGGTGGAGAGAATCCGTCAGCTGATGGAACGGGAGTTGACCCGGGCGCGGCTGGCGGGTTCGGGTGTCGCCGCCGAGCGTTTTTCCGCCGAGGAGGAGATTCCCGCACTGGTGGGGGCGCTGCAGCAGCTTTATGGTGAGCGTGAGTTGGAGATTGAGTATCAGTTACCTGATCAGGGGCGGCTGCCTCAGGATCGGGAGGATATGTTGGAGCTGCTTGGAAACCTGCTCGATAACGCCTGCAAATGGGCACACAAGCGGGTTCGGTTCTGCCTTGAAAGTGGCGATAAAGGGGTTCTGCTGGTAGTGGAGGATGACGGCCAGGGAGTCTCTGATGATGAACTGGAGCGCCTAGGTGAACGAGGAGTGCGGGTGGATGAATCGGTGGCGGGGCACGGTTTGGGGCTGGCTATCGCCCGGGATGTGGCCAATCGCTATGGCGGTACCCTGCGCTTCGACCGCTCCGCCGATCTTGGGGGGCTGCAGGTGGAGGTGGAGCTGCCTCAGTGAGTTATTCAGCACTATGCCGTAGCTGTTCAGATTGCCCCTAAAATTCGTCAGTTCAAGGCGCAAAATGTGAGTTTACAGGTGTAAATGATCATTTTGTAACGTAGAAATGGCAGGTTTTAGGGGTGAGCTGAATAGTTACGTTGCTGTTTAGCCCACCACCCCCTCCCGGAAGACGATGTGGTAGCCCCGCCGCAGCTGCCCGTCGCGTCGCTTCATCAACATCTGCTCTGCCTCTTCCCGATCACTGAAGTACTCCTTGGAGACGCTGCCGCGCATTCCCTGAATCCCCGATTCCCGGATCAGATTCCAGCCACCCAGCAGATCCTGCTGCAGTTGCAGCTGGTAGAAGCGGAGCGGCTGTTCCGGCGACGGTTGTGTCTGCAGGTAGATGCGCATGAAGGGTGGTGTTAGCCTCGGGCTATCAGAGTAATTGGTGGGTAAGTTACCACATCCATCAGATATCCCGTAATCCCTCCGATGGCTCGATGCGGGCGGAGCGGTAGCCAGCCATGGTAGCTGCAAGGGTGGCGAAGCCGAGGGTGATTCCGAGGGCGATCAGGTAGTGCTCGGGGTGCAGAAGACAGACGCTGTCACCGCTCTGCAGCTGGCCGGTAAACATCCGGTTGATACTGTAGGCGACCCCAAGATAGATGAGGGTGGCAAAGCCCCAGCCCAGCAGCGCGGTGAAAAGAGACTGAATCACCGGGAACCAGATGATATCGCCGGTGCGGAACCCCACCAGCCGCAGTACGCTCAGCTCCTTGCGCTTACGATCCACGTTGGCCCACAGGCTGGCGCCGAGAGAGAAGCCAAAGCCCGACATGCTGACCATGGCAATCAGCCAGAAGACGGAGCTGAGGTTACGGTCCATATCCTGCACGATCTCAATGTCGGCCGCCCGGGTGCGTACCTCAATACCCTCTTTCCTCAACAGTGCTGCGAGGGGGGCAACATCGTAGATCGAGCGTGCATAGAGGCGGAAGCCGGGATAGGTGCGGGCGCCGTCGCCCGCCGCCTGACCTCTCCAGCCAAAGGCCGGGACGGCGCGGCCGTCGCGAAAGTCCTCCGCCGACTCCACCAGATTGACCGGGGCAAAGGCGCCGTCACGGGCAAAGGCGCCCGGTGCGGCAACATCAGTAACAGTCAGCTCGATATGAACCCGCTCGCTGCGTCCTTTGAAGCGGCGTGAGAAGCTGCCGCTGATCAGGTCGCCTGGTTTAACCTTCAGCTTGCGGGCGGCAGAAGCTGAGAGCACTAGCTGCTGTATGGTGCGCGGGGACTGGAGCCCGCTGAGCAGAGGGTCGCCGCGATCAGTGGGGATCATCTCCGTCGGCAGGATACGTTTGGCCTTTGTGCTTTTAAGCTCGATGGTGGCGGCAATGGCGCGGGTGCGGGGGACGATGAAGTTGATATCCGGGCGGCGGTGCAGAGCATCGACCCAGGCGCGGTCGAAGTGTCCGCTGCCGATGGGGCGAATCTCGCGGTTGCGCGGATCCTCCACCAGATTGTCAACCATGCTGCTGATAATGCCGAACTTGAGGCCGAACAGCACCATCATCGGCCCCAGCACAGCGGCCAGGGCGAGGACGAAGAAGCCGGACATCTGCCACTCGTCGCGGTAGTCACGGGCGGCCAGCCAGGAGATGTTGCCAAGTCGATGTGCCATTAGCCTCTCACCACGGTTTCTGTCAGTGAGCCGTCATCCTCACGCCGGGTGTGCAGAGCGAGACGGCGCAGCCCCAGGCGCTGTACATGGCGCCATGCGTGGCTGGCGACAATAACAGTGATATTGAGTTCTTCCACCAGTTCGATAAATAGCGCCATGATACGCTTAGCGGCAATAGGATCGAGGGAGGCGGTGGGTTCGTCGGCGATAACGATCGAGGGGCGGTGGGCAAGGGCGCGGCCGATGGCAACGCGCTGGCGTTCACCCACCGAGAGCATGTGTGGCCGCTTGTTGAGGTGGCGCTCGATACCCAGCCGGTGGGCCAGATCGTGAACCAGGTTGTCATCCGGCATCTGCAGCAGTCGGCGGGAGAGGGTGATGTTCTCCTTGACCGTCAGGTAGGGGAGCAGACCACCGGTCTGCATCACGTAGCCCATGCGCAGGCGGCGCAAATCCCCCAGCTTGTTGAGCTGTTTCTTCTGCCAGAAACGGTCAATATCCAGGGGGTTGGCACCGGCCTCAGGGCGAAAGCGGAAAGCGCCGCTGTTACTCGGGCGCAGAATCATCGCCAGCATATCCAGCAGGGTGCTCTTGCCGCAGCCGCTCTCACCAATCAGGGCGATCTTCTCCCCCAGGGCGATCTGCAAGCTAGGCACCCGCAGACGGAAGGCGGTTCCCTCTGATTCGCGGGTCTTGATTACATCACGCAGGTGATAGATCAGTACTTTGTCTGCGGCGGGTGAGAGCGGCTCCCGGCCGGTTAAATTTTCTATGCTCATGTAGCCTTGGAGTCAACTATTAGATAAAAAAAAGCGGTAACTATTCAGTTGAGTACGGGGTCGGAGTCGATTGCATCGATAATAGGTGAAAATTACCATCCCTGTGGGCAATCGACTCCGACCCCTGCCGAAAATACCCTCTTGGCGAGGGATGCTGAATAGTTACAAAAAGGCGCTCGGCTTCGCGAGCCCTCAGGGCAACATTTCCAGCGCAATGGGAAACAGCGAGTCACCAGAGACCGAACCGCCATCAAGAGAGACCCACAGATCAACATGATCATGGAGTACCTGATAGTAGTTGATCTTCTCCTCCAGGCGATGAATAAAGGCCACCTGTTCACGGGCGGGCCAATCCTGCCAGCTATCAAGCGACAATTCCATCACTTCGCCGGTGTAGGGGAGATCTTCGATATATTCCCGCATGAAACCCATGTCTGCCAGATTACCCTCCAGGGAACCCGAGGTGCGGGTGGTGGTTCCCAACTGCTCCGGGTCGCGTGAGATGGTGGCGGCAAGGCTCTTCAGGTCATTGAGGAAGTTGCGTGGTGACAGCAGCCCCTCTTCTGCCGTATCGAGTACCTGTTTGAGAATGCTGTGGAGATCACTGAGTTGATCCCGGGTCAGCAGTACCCGCACATCGAGGGTCTGGCGCTGTGGGTCATTAAAGTCACGATCAATCAACCAGGCATTGAAAACATTGGGAATCCGGTTGTCTTTGTCTTTTTGCAGATAACGCATACGCAGGGCATGGCCCAGTTTCGCCACCTTGGCCTGGAACTGGGCCAACTGCTGCTGCTCCCGGGCTGGCTCAGGCTGTTCCGCCGCCGTTTTCTCTTTGGCCTGGCGCTCTACTCCCTGCTGCCGGCCTGCATTGGCAATAGCAGTCACTTTTACCTGATCGGTAATCTGCTGGGCAAGGGCGTCCAGCACCCGGCCGAAGCGGCTGACATCACCCGTCTCTACACCGAAATAGAAGCTGCCGATACCGGGGTAGTAGGAGAGGTCGCGGAACTGGGATTCCGCCTGTTTATGGTCGGCCATCCTGCTCGGCGTCAGCAGATGCAGTACCGACAGGGCAACGCCCTTGTCCTGGGCAAGACGGCGCAGGGTCTCTGCGCTGAGGCCGCTGCTGGAGAGGGGGTCGGCGGCATCACGGGGGCCGGCATCGGTAATAAGTACGATATAGCGGGCATCCTGTCCCCGCCAGTCGATACTGTCGATCGCTTCGTAGACCCCGGCGTAACTGTCCTCGATGAACCCCTCGCTGGAGACCGTTGCCGCTTTCAGGGTGGATACACCCTGGAAGAAGCTCTCTTTGCTCTCTCCCTGTTGCAGGGTGACATAGGTGTGGGTCAGGTACTCCAGCTTGGGGGCCGCTTCGATATTGTCGCGAAACGCCACCAGGCCAAAGCTGACATCACCGCTTAGATCCTCACGGGTGATGGTGTCGTAAATCTTGCGCATAGCCTCACGGGTGCGGTCGATATAGGGATCCATCGAGAGTGTCGAGTCGATGACAAATACAACACCTGAACGGAAAGCCGGGGCTTTGACCTCTGGCTCATGTCCCGGGGTTACCTTCTCCCCGGCGGCAGCGGCGGGTGATGGCTCCTCCTCTGGTTGGCTGGGCTGTGCCGTCTGCAACGGGACGCTGGCGACCTGTAGAATACGTGCCTGCTCACTGCCGAGATAGACATCCTCATGGTCGCGGATCGGCACCAGATAGAACTCTTTAAGAATGTCGATATGGGTCGCTGGCTGGATAGCGATCACCGGTGACTCCGCCGACAGATCCCCACCCTCAGCCTCCTGGTAGAGGGCTTGATAGCGGCTTAGATCCGAGATGTCGAGTAGCGATTTGATCGACTCCTTGTCGCGAAACAGCAGGGCACGGTCGTGGCCCAGCGGATCACGGAAGGCGATGGTGAGCCCCTGATTCCAGGGGATCATCTGCTCCTCAGCTATCCAACCGGTGATTTTTCCATGGCGATTAACCCCCACCTGAACCCAATTGCGATCCCCGCGAGTCTCGCGAGCATAGAGGTAGTAGGCGGTGAAGGGTACAGTGCCGGCCCCCTCTGTAGCCGCCGGTTCGCTGAAGATTCGGCTACCGGGGACAACCAGGGCACGCTGAAACAGAGACTGCTTACCGGGCATCAGTAGTGGGCGGAGAGGCTCCTGAGCAACTGTTGCAGCACAGCTGAGGATCAGCAGTAGGGCCAGGAGTGGTGTCGTAATCTGTTTTGATGGCATTGTCAGTCTCATTGCGGTCACTTCCAGTTGAGCAGCAGTCGCTGGGCCTTGGGGTCGCCAGCTGCGGCGGCTGTTTCCGTCGCCTTGCGCAGTAGTGCAAGCCGCACACGGGCTTCATTGAGCCCTCCCTCGGCGGCGAGTTTATACCATTTGTATGCTTGCATGGGGTCGGCGCTCTCCAGCAGGCCACCCTCTCCGGTGAAGTGGGCGGGATCGTTCATCTCAGCCAGCTTCAGGGCTGATCTGTCGTGACCTTCACGAGCGGAGAAGAAGTAGAGAAGGAAAGCGTCGGTATGTCTCTCCTGCTGCTGAAACTGCTCTGCCTGCTGGTAGAGATTGGCGAAATCGATGGCGTCTCCGGTAGCGCGGGCAGCCCTGATCAGGACGCGGGCAGCCTCCCCTTCAGGCAGGTTTTCAGCCTGAGTGGCAACGCTCGGGGTCGGCGTAGGCAGAGGAATAACGGTGGCTGGATTGTCGGCTTCAGTTGACGGCAATGGTGTTTCAACCGCTGTCGTCTCCGTCACCGCTTTAGCCTTCTCCTCTGTATCGGTGCCTGCCTCCGTCTCGGGTGTACGGACGATAGGTGCGATCTCTGAGCGGATCTCCGGCTGTGCGGGCTGGGTGGGTTGCACGGGCTGGGTGGGTCGCACGGGCGGTATGGGTTGCCTGACCTCCTCCTGCCCCCTGTAGACCCAGTAACCCGTAGCTATGGCCGCAACCAGCAGCAGCACGATACGAATACGGCCATTGCCCTTTTTTTTCTCATCCTTGATGAAATCATTTGGAAGCTGGGAGCTGTCTGTTGTCATACTGTCTGCGCTGAGTGGAGTAGCGGTTAAGAGAGAACGCCGTGCCTCATGGGCGGTTGTGTGAAAGAGAGCTGTTATTGTTTTCTTTGCATCTCTTCGCTACAGACATTTCACCAGAAGAGGGCAGTAAAAGCCACCACATATACAAGGTGGCCAGGGTTAGTACCCCCGACCCAAAGAAAGCAAAAGGA
>JBEVXT010000392.1:0-2545 GCA_040505955.1 Sedimenticola sp.
CTGGTTTTTACCGGCGATCTGGTCTACGTTGATCGTATGCTTGGAATACAGGAGGTGACTTCAGTCACCGACTGGCAGGCAAGCTTCAATGTTCTTAAGGCGCTTGACCCTCTGCATGTAATCCCGGGACATGGGGCGGCATGTGACCTTGCCAAGGCTCAACGGGAGACCGGAGATTATCTCGACTGGCTGATTGCTGAGGTCGGAAAGGCGATTGAAGATTGGAAGGAGCTGAGCGAGACTGTCGACAGCCTTGCGGATGCACCGCGTTTCAAACACCTTGAGAACTTCGACAGTTGGCACCGGATCAACATCAACAGAACCTACCTGCAACTTGAATCCCAGTAAATAGTGTCCGTCCTGAAATAAAAAAGCAGGACGCAGAGAGCACAGAGGAGACGCAGAGCACGCAGAGAAAAGCCTCTGTTTTCGTAACTATTCAGCAGCCCCGTTAATAGAGTATTTTTACCAGGGGTCGGAGTCGATTGCACTGAGATCGTGGGAAAATGCACCAATTTTTGCCGCAATCGACTCCGACCCCGAGCAGCAGCTGAATATAGTGCTCAGATAAAGAGTCACATTCGCGTCTATTTGCGTTCATTTCCGGCTGTTTTAACTTGTGTCTGTGCGCTCTTCGAGTCGGCCGTGTCCTGTTGATCAGCCGCCTCCGTCGGCGCGTGGATTCTGATCGCGTTTCGGTAAACTACTCCCTGACAATTTACAAACGGTGCCACATGTCTTTTGGTGTTCGCCTGTCAATGTAAACGGGTTTTTGATGTGTTTAAATGAATACTCAGTTGTAGAGAGGTTCCTTCATGAAAAATCGTATCATTGCGGATATCACCTTCTCCTTTAAGGGCGAGACTCATCAGCTATCATTGGATGTGGATCTGGACGGCACCATGGAGCAGGATGGACGCATCCCCAACCTTTATACGAAGTTGGCGGAACGTCACAGCATCGATCCCTATAGCTATGAGCACGAGATGATGATGGCTGAGCCGATAAGGTTCAGTGATGCAGAAGGGATTGCTGCCGACTATCTGACTGATGGCGCCTTTGACCTGGAGGGTTTCGAAGCGGCATGGCATCAGGTTCGGCTTATGCGCCTGTTGGGTATGATCGCAGAGAGTGAGATGGGGATTGAGGATCTTGAGGCACACCCCGCTCTTAAGCGTGCTCTGGTTGAAGCTTATCTGTGTGGCAGGGAGTCCGGGACTGATCAGTGACCGCTCTCGCGACAGCGCCTTGACAGGTTCAGGTCGCGATACTAGCTTCTGTGTATAGGGAAAGTATTTCGTAACTATTCAGCACAACTCCTGACTGGTAATGAGTGCTCAGTGCCAAGTTCAACAGGTGTGCTGAATAGATACAGTATCTCTTTTATTAGTGGTTTTTACCTTTAGCAGCCACTTCGCAATAAGATCGCACAGATCGGGTTACCCTGTTTCTGAGCTTGCTTAATATGGAACTAAGCGTATGAACGATAAAGTGACCCCCCCGGATCTTGCGACCCTGCAACACTTCGTTCCCCTGCGGGAACTTGCTACCAGCCAGCTCGAACTGCTGATCCACTACCTCCACATAGAGGAGGCGGATGAGGGAGCGGTACTGATTGAGCGGGGTAGTGAAGAGGAGTACAGCCTCTACTTGATTGTAGGACGGGTGCGGCTGTTGGCTGAGGATGGCGGGTGTGTTGAGATCGAAGGGGGATCTGATCATGCCTCTCATCCCATCTCCCAGCTGATACCACGACGCTTCCAGGTGACCGCACTGACGGTGGTACGTTTCCTGAGAATTGACAATCAGGTGATAAGAAATATCACCCCCAAGTCAAGGATGCGTAACTACCTGCGTGGGTATGAGGTGGTCGAGGATGATTCAGATGAGATCACCACCGGGGTAAAGGGAGAGTTTGCCCACTACCTTTTGACCCAACTTAGAGAGGGCAAGCTGGTATTGCCGAGTCCACCGGAGATGGCGGCGCGTATAGGTCGGGCGATGGAGGAGGGGGTGGCTGATGCGGCGGCAATAGCACGGATCATTCAGAGCGACCCTGCGATCAGCGCCAAGATTGTGAAAGCGGCCAACAGTGCTCTTTTCGGTGGCATGTCGTCTGTGGGTAGCTGTGCTGAAGCGGTGACGCGTCTCGGTATGGGCACCACTCACAGCCTGGTATTGGCCTACTCCCTGCGGGATATCTTCCAGACTGACTCACGCGCTTTGCAACAGCGGATGGATGCGCTGTGGAAACACAGCGTCCGTACCGCCGCTCTTTGTCATGTGATGGGGCACCGGGACATCCGATTCAATGAGGAGAGGGCAATGTTGATCGGGTTGCTTCATGACATCGGTCTGATGGCCATTATTCAGTGCGCAGCCAAACATGAAGAGTTGATAGATACGCCGGAGGCTTTGGACTACGCCTGTGAGCACTTCCGTGGACTGCTCGGCGGAAAGATACTGCGCACCTGGCGCTTTCCCCACGAGTTTGAAGTGGCGGCTGTAGAGGCCGAGAGCTGGATGCGCGATGTTGACGATGAGC
>JBEVXT010000393.1:0-10867 GCA_040505955.1 Sedimenticola sp.
GGGGTAGTGAAGGCCTGCTGTTTATCGACCAGAAAGGGACGGCACTGAAGATACCCGCCCTCTCTACCAAAGTGCTCGACAGGATTGGTGCCGGTGACGCCTTCCTCTCCCTGGCCAGTATCTGTTTGACAAAGGGGATCAAATCTGAAACCAGCGCCTTAATCGGTGCCGCTGCCGCCGCCCTCGATGTGCAGATCGTCTGCAACCGGGAGCCGATCTCCAAAGGATCGCTGGCGAAGTACCTGACGACACTGCTGAAGTAACAGGGTGGATGTGAAAGACCGCTACCGTATCGACACGCATAAACTGATCTATCATCCGGCAAGGGTGGCGGCCTTTGTCGATGCCGGTGATGATTGGCTGAAAGTAAAGTCGATCTACCCCATCTATGTCGAGATCTCCCCCATTGGCGCATGTAATCACCGCTGTACCTTCTGTGCACTCGACTATGTCGGCTACAAGCCGGATACCCTCGATGCCGATCTGTTGGCCCAACGTCTTGTGGAGATGGGCGAGCGGGGGGTTAAAAGTGTGCACCTTGCCGGTGAAGGTGAGCCGCTGCTGCATAAACGGCTGACCGATATTGTGGTTGCCGGAGCCGATGTGGGCATCGATATCGGCATCACCACCAATGCCACCCTGATCCCGGCGCGTTTTATTGAAGAGGCACTTCCCCGGCTGCAGTGGGTCAAAGCCTCGATCAACGCCGGTAGTGCCAACACCTACCAGCAGATTCACCAAGGCAAAGCAGGTGATTTTGAACTGGCGATAGCCAACCTGACAGCGATGGCAGAGCGCAAGCGAGAACAGAATCTGGCTGTAACCCTGGGGGCACAGCTGGTATTGCTGCCTGAAAATAGGGACGAAGTAGCCGAACTGGCGGCCATCTGCCGTGATCGTATCGGTCTGGACTACCTTGTTATCAAACCCTACTCCCAACACAACTTCAGCCTGACCCAGCGCTACGCCGATATCGACTATAACGCCTATGACGATCTGGCCGCCTCTCTTGAAGGGTTGAGCAGTGATGGGTTTCAGCTAATCTACCGTGCCAATGCCATTGGCAAATATGCCAACCCCAATGCCCGTCACTACAGCCGCTGCTACTCGACACCGCTATTCTGGGCCTATATGGCATCTAACGGCGAACTCTACAGCTGCTCTGCCTACCTCTCCGACAAGCGCTTTAGCCTCGGCAACCTGCTTGAACAGCCCTTTGCCGAGGTATGGGATGGGGAGCGGCGCAAGGCCAATTTTGAGCTGGTGCGTAACCGCCTCGATATCAGCGAGTGTCGGCGCAACTGTCGAATGGATGAGATCAACCGTTATCTTTTCGATCTAGCAAGTGGGGAAGTGCCTCATGTGAATTTTATTTAATAATTATGGTAACTCTATTCAGCTCACCCCTGAAATTCGCCATTTCTGAGTTAAAAAATAATCATGTGTACACATAAAATCGCATTTTGTGCCTTTTTATCCTTAAACCGGCTCTGTACCAAAATCCTGAAAACCACAGTTATGGTGGAATAGAGGTGTTGTAGGAGCGAACTTGTTCGCGATGGACTGCGAAACGTGCTCTTCGCGAACAAGTTCGCTCCTACACCTGGGTTCTGGATTACCGTGCTGAAGAGTTACTAACTATGCTTCATTCCCTGTGATTCTCTAGAACGAACTGATCTGAAAGCTGGGTCAGATTCAATAGCCCAACCGGGATTCCCACCAACGAGACTATTTGTAGATTGCAATTCCCTTCCATTTCAGAGAGATTAGCCGTTGGGACGGCGCAACTCGCGGCGGCTCCTGGAACAACACCACAGACAACCTGCGGTGTGCGATTCGTAACAGGAACCATCCCGATAATCGAAACAACAATCTGGGGTTTCGAGTGGTATTGGGTTGATGAGTTTTCCACAGCAAAACGGCTTGTATCCGGCAAAACGGTCCATCCAGGGATGGCCGTCGGTGGTGCAAGGCCAAAGCCGGCCTGGGTCGTCCCTGATCGCGAAGGTTTGCCCTCCGGTCAAATAGTGAAGCGGCCCCGCGTCCTGTCTTGAACGGCACGGCGCGGGGTATTTTAACACCATGGGTCGGAGTCGATTGCGTTGAAGTTGTTGGCAAAAGCACCGTTTTTTGGCGCAATCGACTCCGACCCCGTGATGCTGGGATTTTACTCCCAATAGATATTTTCATAGATGAAGAAAGGAGTGTCTTGAGTATGTCAAAGCGGATGTGGGTCGTCATCATAGGTTTGGCTTGCCTATCACTATTGATTTGGATTCTCTCCGGTACGGTTGCAGGAGTGGCTAAAGAGTTATGGGGACTGGATGATGCGACCCGTATCAGGATAAATGAATGGTCCAGTATCTTTCTCGCTGCTCTTGCCCTATTGGTCATTCTGAACAAGAGGATTGCAGGGGTGGTACGGTTTGTCCAGAGACGGCCTCCTGAACAGCCTCCCTCAACACCAATATCTAAGAATCCTATTGAAGAGCATGAATTGCTCAATGCCTTTTACCAAGCGTTGAGTAAGACCTGTGAACGGATCGATCTCGCTCTGGTGGATGTGAAATTTACCGAATATACCCGCAACGTGAAGGACAGCATTACCTTGCCGGTGGTGTATCAGGAGATGGATGTACTGCCATGCCGTTCTGAAAAAGGGGGGGCTGCGGAGGAAGAGGGACGTGTACATGGCGTGGAACGTCAACAGCTGATGGATGCCTGCGCCCTGGAGGAGCATCGCCATCTGATTGTTCTGGGTGATCCTGGGGCAGGAAAGAGTATGTTTGCAGACAGCCTGACGTGGCGAATTGCGTGTTCTCACTTTGATGGTACGGCTACCTCTCCGCCCGGTGATTTTCAACGGCTGCCGGTGATTCGGGTTCGCCTGAGATCAGCAGCATTATCGTTTGGAGATGGAACTGGCCAGGATCATCTTTTGAGCGCTATGCAGCAAGAGATTACAGCGCTCTTGGATGAAGAGAGAGGCGCATGTGTCTGGCAAGTGATCAGAGCGCCATTGTTGAAACGTGGTGTGATCCTGCTGGATGGACTGGACGAGGTGCCAGAAGCTGATGGTATGCGCAGTGACATGCTGGATGCAATCGATGCCCTGAAAAAGGAACTGGGCAAGGAGGCCCGCCTGATCATTACCAGCCGCCCCCATGTATTTGATGATACACAGCGTTATTGGTTGGAAGCGTTCAGTTGCCTGGAGTTACAGCCCATGAGTAACGGACAGATTGAGCTGTTTATCAATAATTGGTACCAACTGCTACGGGAAGCCCGTAATCGTAGTAAAGAAGCTGCACAGAAAAAGGCACATCAGCTCTTTGTCGAGCTGCAGAATCGCGACTATCTGCTGGAACCGGCCCGCCGTCCGCTGATTCTTACCCTGCTCACCTCACTACATTTCTCCCGTGAGTTACTGCCCCACTCCCGGGCCGAACTCTATCGGGAGGCCGTGGCCCTGATGTTGGAACGCTGGACCCAGCGCATCTACCAGGAAAATCCGGATTATCCATTGGATGAATATGAACGCAAAGCACTGGCCGAGAGCGATGTAACCCGTAAGATTGCCCTGCAAAAATTGGCGCTGGAGGCCAACCGTAATAAAACCCTGGAGATATCAGATGTAGAGATTAAAGGTCAGTTTTCCGATTTTCTCTCCAATGATTGCAACGCCAATAATCTGCTGGACTTTATCCGCTACCGTAGTGGCATTCTCAAGCCGGGAAAGGGGAACTGTTTTGAGTTCTACCACCGCTCATTTCAGGATTACCTAGCGGCCCTTGATATTACCGAGATGGATAACTGGCAGGATGAGATCGAGCAACTGCTACGAGAGGAGGGGTTGGACTGGTGGAGTGAGGTGTTCCTGCTGCTGGTCAGTGCAAAGGTGGCGGGCCATAGTAAGCCGGATGCTGTCTCCTTGATGCTGCGTTATGTGCCGGACTCTCTTGATTATTCCACCTACCCGGTAGCAGACTGGCACCTGCTGTTCCTGGCTTGCCGGGCAGCGATTGAACAGAAAAAACCGTTGCAGGGGTATGGCAACAGTGAATACAAAAAGCTCAGGCAGTCACTGACAGAGCATTTGCTGGCTTTGGTAGCTGGGCAGTATGGGTTATCGACCACCCTGCGGGCGGAGGCGGGCCAACTTCTGAGTGACCTGGGTGACCCACGCCCCGGCGTGACGGTAAAACACGACAACGGCCAGCCTCTCTACCGTCAGCATGGGCCGAAGCGCCACGCCATCCCCGATATTGACTGGCAGGAGATCGAAGAGGGCGAATTTACCATGGGGAGCAAAGGTGATGAAGGCTATGATGATGAGAAGCCCGACCATAAGGTGGCAGTGCCGCGTTTCTTTATCAGCCGCTACCTGGTGACCAATGCTCAGTACCGCTGCTTTATTGATGCCGGCATCTACCAGGACGAGGCGTTCTGGAACGAGCTGCCCGAAGCTGCAGGCCTCTGGTTGGCGGGTGGTGCGGCAGATGAGAAGCTGCTTGCCAGCATCAAGAATAAGGATCACCGAAAGCAGTACCGTGACTGGTTGAAAAAGGATACGGAACGGTTTCAGCCCCGTTTCTGGGACGAGAGAAAGTGGGGCCTGGACAACCACCCGGTGGTGGGTGTCTCCTGGTTCGAGGCCCTGGCCTACAGTGTCTGGCTGAACGGGATGCGCACCGATCTGGTTCCGGCTGATGGGGTGGATGGTTTGGAGATCCGCCTGCCCCGGGAGGAGGAGTGGGAATATGCGGCGCGTGGTTCCCAGGGGTTGCGCTACGCCTGGGGTGATGAGCCGGACGCAGGGAAGGGTAATTATGACGAGACGAAGTTGGGTCGCACCTCGGCGGTGGGGATGTTCCCCGCCGGTGAGGCGTTTGGCCTGCAGGATATGAGCGGAAACGTCTGGGAGTGGACTTCCGGGCGCTGGGGTGAGAGTTGGAGTGAGCCGAAGTTTACCTATGAAAAGTGGGCACAGGAAAAAGATGAGCGTAACCTGCTTGAGCCGATTGAGTTTCGGATTGCTCGCGGCGGCTCCTGGTTCAACACCACAGTCGACCTGCGGTGTGCGATTCGTCTCAGGTTCCATCCCGAGGATCGGGACAACCTTCTGGGGTTTCGAGTGGTATTGGGTTGATGAGTTTTCCCCGGCTTTTCTGTTTTTCTGACTTCTGATTGCTGACTTCTGAATGCTGGAGAGCTGTGGGTCGGCGTCCGATTATGAATAAACCTGGTCCCTGAATCGATCACATTGAAGTTTTGAGAGGATGCACCGTTTACGGTGCAACTGACCCCGATCCTTATTCAACTGAGTAGTTACAAGATAGAACGACTTTACAAAAGTCTAATGGCAGGATTTGAAAGGAGCAATTTGGATGGCTAAAGGCCAGGAATTTTTTGGACACAGAGCGCAGGCCGCACAGCTTGCTGTACGTCTGCATCGCCATTTTGCACTAGACAGCCCGGCAGATGCCTCTCTGGTGATTGGTGTCTTTGGTGAGTGGGGGAGTGGAAAGAGTAATCTATTGCAACTGGTCCATGAAAGTTTTGGACTGGAAGATGGGGCTGATGGTGATGAAAAAGGGGGAAGACCCCACCCCGTGATCGTGGTGGCCTTCAACCCTTGGCGTTACGAGAAGGAGGAGCATCTGCTGGTTCCGTTGTTGAAAACCGTGGAGCTGGAGATCGAACGGCATATCCGTGACAACGAAACCTTTTGGAAGAAGCTGGGACTGCTTGAGCATCTGAAAGAGGGGGGACGTTTTGCCGGTGTCTCCGCACTGGCCTTTATGGGGGCATTCAAAGGCAAATTCACCTTGGTCAAGGATGTGGTGGATCTGGAGTTTGATCCGGAAAAGTTTATCAAAGGGGTAAGCGAGGGCGCCAAACAGAAAGAGATACAGAAACCCGCCCTGGACCGGCTGGAGAGCTACTACTTTGAGTTTGAGCGGCGACTGCAGGAGTACACCACCGGCGACAAGGCGTTTCGGCTACTGTTTCTGGTTGACGACCTGGATCGCTGTCTACCGGAGAAAGCGGTGGAGATGCTGGAGTCCATCAAGCTGTTTCTTGATGTCGAGGGCTGCGCCTTTGTGCTGGCGTTGGATGACGAAGTGGTGGAGCGCGGCATCATCCACCGCTACCGGGACTATATCTTCCAGGGCAACGGACAGAGTGTGAACGAGAAGAGTCTGGCGCAGTTGCCTATTACCGGGCCGGAGTACCTGGAAAAGATTATCCACTTGCCGTTTCGCCTGCCCCAGCCCTCACGAACGGAAATTCGTCGCTTTCTGCAAGTGCGATTTCCTGAATTGTTTGAAACGACATCTCTTGAGCCGCTGCTGGAATCGGATGGTGAAGGGGGTAAGCACATTGGTCGTATGGCGACAGAGAGGGGTGATTCCCGGCAGGGGGGTGACCTGCTTAAACTGTTTGTCAACCATATTCCCCCTGTCCCGCGTAAACAGATCCGCACAGCGGAGTTGATTCTGCTGCTGCTCGATATGGCGAAGGCGCGAAACTGCGGTGGGCGGATCAAGCCCCTGCCGTTGGCCAAACTGACCCTGTTGCAGCTCTTTGCGCCGGATCTCTACCGTTTCGGCCGTCGCCGTTACCGGGGGTTTATGCGGACCTTGCAAGAGTGGTCGGGGCATCCCTGCTGGGGGCAACGCAGTTTCATCCAGCAACTGAAAGAGGAGAACAAACCGGATAAGCAGAACGGTGATAATAGTGCAAATGAGAGCCAACAGGTGGAGGCGAGAAACTTTGACCGTTTCTATGCACCTCTGATCGAGGCGTTGGAGGTTTGTGCAGACAACCGCAGTGGCTTTGAACCCTTCCATTTCATTAAAGAGAATCAGCTTACCGATGAAGAGCTGCGTGAACTGCACCTCTACTTCAGTTTTGTCGATGAAGGTTTACTGAGCAGTGAGGAGCGGCAAACCCAGAATGATGAAACAGAGAGTCAGCCGGTCGCTGAGCTGGTGAATCAGGAGGAGTTTCTTGACCTGCTCTTCAGTCAATCGGAAGGGAGTTGGCAATCTGCCCTGCAGGTGCCGGAACTGGAGGGCAGGGTACTGGATGATAGAACCTTTGAGCTGGTTGCCGAGCGTTTGGATCACAGCGACTTTCAGCATTTGGCACAAAATGACAGTTGGCTGAGAGCGTTGGTCCCTTACCTGGGCCTTTCTCACTTCTCCCGTCTGGCGGAGTTGGCTGACAATTTTACCAGACCATGTATTGAGAATCCTCCAGGGCAGCCAACAGAGGAGGAGACCCAGGCACTTTTCTCTGCAGCTCAACTACGAGCAGTCATGAGACCGGAGCAGCAGGCCCTCTTGGAAACATCCACTACAGCCATCCGTTCCTGGTTGACCTGCGTTTTGGAGGCGAACTGGTTGGAGGTGGAGCAGCGCGCCAAGGCAGGTCGCATACTCAGTGACCTGGGTGACCTACGCCCTGGCGTCACGGTAAAACACGACAATGGCCAGCCTCTCTACCGTCAGCATGGGCCGAAGCGCCACTCCATCCCCGATATTGACTGGCAGGAGATCGAAGAGGGCGAATTTACCATGGGGAGCAAAGGTGATGAAGGCTATGATGATGAAAAGCCCGCCCATGAGGTGAGTGTGCCGCGTTTCTTTATTAGCCGCTACCCGGTGACCAATGCTCAGTACCGCTGCTTTATTGATGCCGGCATCTACCAGGACGAGGTGTTCTGGAACAAACTGCCCGAAGCGGCAGGCCTCTGGTTGGCGGGTGGTGCGGCAGATGAGAAGCTGCTTGCCAGCATCAAGGATAAGGACCGCCGAAAGCAGTACCGTGACTGGTTGAAAAAGGATACGGAACGGTTTCAGCCCCGTTTCTGGGATGACCGAAAGTGGGGTCTGGACAACCACCCGGTGGTGGGTGTCTCCTGGTTCGAGGCCCTGGCCTACAGTGTCTGGCTGAACGGGATGCGCACCGATCTGGTTCCGGCTGATGGGGTGGATGATTTGAAGATCCGCCTGCCCCGGGAGGAGGAGTGGGAGTATGCGGCGCGTGGTCCCCAGGGGTTGCGCTACGCCTGGGGCGGTGAGCCGGACGCAGGGAAGGGTAATTATGATGAGACGAAGTTGGGTCGCACCTCGGCGGTGGGGATGTTCCCCGCCGGTGAGGCGTTTGGGCTGCAGGATATGAGTGGAAACGTCTGGGAGTGGACCTCTGGGCGCTGGGGAGAGGATTTGAGCGAGCCGAAGTTCACCTACAAACAGTGGGAAGAGCAGAAGGCGCAGCGTAACCTGCCTGAGCCGGTGGAGTTTCGCATGATTCGCGGCGGCTCCTGGTACTTCACCGCTGACTTCCTGCGGTGTGCGATTCGTAGCGGGGGCCATCCCGATATTCGTGGCAACGTTCTGGGGTTTCGAGTGGTATTGGGTTGATGAGTTTTCCCCGGCTTTTCTGTTTTTCTGACTTCTGATTGCTGACTTCTGAATGCTGGAGAGTCGTGGGTCGGCGTCCGATTTTATTCTGCCCCGTCAGGGCTTAGGTTCAAAAAGAGGCCGCCGTAGAGCGGTACAGGATGATTTTATGCCAAAGCAGTTTGACCATCTTTTCCCTCAGATTATCGATTTTTCAAATCTGTATGAGGCGTGGTGCAAGGCGGCAAAGGGTAAGCGTAGCTCCCCGGCGGCGGCCGCATTTGAGATGAACCTGAGCGATGAGTTGATCCGGTTGCAGCGTGAGTTGGCGGATGAGACCTGGGCACCGGGGGCCTACTATTCGTTCTACATCCGTGATCCGAAAAAGAGACTGGTCTCCGCCGCGCCCTTTCGTGACCGGGTGGTGCACCACGCCCTCTGCCGTGTTACCGAGCCACTGTTTGAGCGTGCCTTTATCGGCGACTCCTACGCCAATCGCAAGGGAAAGGGGACTCATGCCGCAGTGGATCGGGCGCAGGGGCTGATGCGTCGCTATCCCTATGTGCTGCAGTGCGATCTGCGCCAGTTTTTCCCCAGTATCGACCATCGATTGATGGAAACCGTCCTGTTTCGCAAGATCGGCGATTCACGGGTGCGCCGGTTGATCAGCCGGATCATCCGAAGCGGTGAGGGGATACACGATGATGAGTACCGGATGGTCTATTTCCCCGGGGATGATCTGTTGGCCGCCGAGCGGCCTCGTGGCCTCCCCATCGGCAATCTTACCAGCCAGATCTGGGCCAACGTCTACCTCAATGAGTTGGATCAGTTTGTGAAACGCCAGCTCCGTTGTAGAGGTTATCTGCGCTATGTGGATGATCTGCTGCTGTTTAGTGATAATAAGAGTGAGTTGTGGGAGTGGAAGCGCGCTATCCGTGACCTCCTCTCTGGTTTGCGACTCGTGATGCATGAGAGATCGAGCACCGTTTACCCGGTGGCTAACGGCATCCCCTTTTTGGGTTATCGCCTCTATAACGATCACCGTCTGCTGAAGCGGAAAAATGGCGTCAATTTTCAGCGCCGTTTGCGGCGCTACTCTCGCCAATATGCACGGGGTGAAATGAGCCGGGATAATCTGAATCAGTGTGTGCAGGGTTGGGTCGCACATGCTGCTAAGGCTGATACCTGGGGTTTGCGCCGTAGTATTTTCTCTAAGGCTATTCCCCTGCGTTCGCCCCTATGAAAGAGTCTCCGCTTTTTGCAAAAAGCTATGATTTTATCCGCTGGCTGATTCCTCAGACCGTTAAATTTCCCCGTGAACAACGGTTTGTTGTGGCAGGTCGCTTGCAAGCTACAGCAATGGATTTTATGGAGTGCCTCTACCTGGCGACCGATAGAAGCCAACAAGTTGATGCACTGAAACAGGCGGATGTTAAACTGAAACAGCTGCGTTTTTATCTGCGCCTGTGCCATGATTTGAAGTTGCTGGACAGCCGCCGTTATGAACACGCTGGTCGTTCAGTGGAAGAGGTCGGCAGACTGTTGGGTGCGTGGCTGCAGAAAAGCGGGCGTGGGGCATAGGCTATGGCTCCGGGCTCAATATCCTTTGCACAAAACGGTTGATGGAAAAATGAAAACACTGGTTACCGGCGGTGCCGGATTTATCGGCAGTCACATGACAGAGCGACTGCTTGCAGATGGCCATGAGGTGGTTGTTCTCGATAACTGTTCAACCGGGCGCAAGGAGAATATTGCACACCTGCTTGATAATGAGCGTTTTTTTTTCGAAGAGGTGGATATCAATGCAAGTGAAAAAATAGCACCACTCTTCAGCGGAGTGGATTGGGTCTTTCATCTCGCCTCTCTTGCCGACATCGTCCCCTCCATCCAGCAGCCGGTGCTTTATCACCGGGCCAATGTGGATGGCACCGTTTCGGTACTTGAAGCGTCACGTGCTGCGGGTGTAAAACGTTTTATCTATGCGGCATCCTCCTCCTGTTACGGTATCCCCGATAGCTACCCGACGGCTGAGGATGCCCCCATGCATCCCCAATACCCTTATGCGTTGGCAAAGATGCTGGGAGAGCAGTGCGTGATGCACTGGCATCAGGTGTACGGATTGCCAGCGGTGTCGCTGCGCATGTTTAACGTCTACGGGCCACGTTCACGTACTTCGGGTACTTATGGCGCGGTGTTTGGTGTCTTTCTCGCCCAGAAGCTTGCGGGTGGGGCCTATACTGTAGTGGGTGATGGCAGTCAGACCCGTGATTTCACCTTTGTTACCGATGTGGTGGAAGCGTTTGTGCAGGCGGCGGCATCGGGTCTCAGTGGTGAGATTATGAATGTCGGCTCTGATAACAGCTACAGCATCAATCGACTGGTGGAGCTGTTGGGTGGGCCGGTGGTGCATATCCCCAAACGTCCTGGTGAGCCGGATTGTACCTTTGCCGATGTGA
>JBEVXT010000394.1:0-5021 GCA_040505955.1 Sedimenticola sp.
TAAAACACGAAGGTTCAATTTTCTGGATAATGGAGGATGATGCAAGAATGAAGTATTTTTATGCAAAATATCTGGATAAATGGATAAAGGAGGTCGAGGATAAAGATCCTCACTGGGATATTATTTATACTTTTAAAAGTTCGATCGATTTTTATGATCTTATGCATTTGAAAAACGTGACATTGGAAACAGACAAATCTGATAGATACTACGACCAACCATTTACGAACCACTCTGTTAGATCTGGTCCATCTGTATGTACGGCGGGCTATTTACTTTCAAAAAGGGGAATAGAAAAACTCCTAAAACTAACCGAAAAGATAATTTATCCCATTGATGTTCAGATAGCATTAAAGTATAAAGAACTAAATATGTATGCATTTTCCCCATTAATTACTTACTGTGAAAAAGATGAAATTTCGGACTCTGCACTTTAAGCTATTCATATTGGGGGAGTACACTTTTTTTCCATGACTACCATCTTTATCATTTACCAAAATCCACATATAGACTCCCGCCAGCACCCCATTCGCTCCTAAATCACGGATTACTTTTGCTGTGCCCCCCCCGGTGTGTGTCAGGATAGTTGTCGCCTCTCCGCAGACTGCGTATCACAACGTAGATAGGACTCCACCTTATCCAGATTTTTCTCAAATGAAAACTGCGATTCTACTTTTCGCAAACCGTTCCTGCCCATTTCCTGCGCTAATTCAAAATCGCTCAGCAGTCGCTCCAGTGCTGCTGAGAAAGCTGTAATATCCTGCTCCGGAATGATAAA
Organism: Sedimenticola sp.; assembly: GCA_040505955.1. Lineage (GTDB taxonomy): Bacteria > Pseudomonadota > Gammaproteobacteria > Chromatiales > Chromatiaceae > Vondammii. The sequence goes on from JBEVXT010000394.1 coordinate 779, forward strand.
TCCGGTATTACCGTCATCGCACCAATCAGGTATACCACCCACATCGAAAGCCACCACCGGTCGCGCACAGCGCATGGCCTCTTGTCCTATTAATCCGAAAGGTTCTGGCCAACAGGATGGGATCGCCACGACCTGTGCCTCATGGTAGTACCTTGGTACGTCATCATGCGAAACCCAGCCAACAAAGTTGACGCAATCACTGAGCCCAAGTTTAGACGCAAGGACTCGCAACTCACCTTCAGACTTTCCAGTGCCCACAATGTCAAGTTGAAAGGGGCATGACACCATTGCCAAAGCATGGAGGAGCAGATCAACACCCTTGCCACGTATCAATGATCCAACAAAAAGTACCTTGGGCGCTTTAGGCAGCGGCCGAGGTTCGGGTGCACCCTGATCGACCACAGGGTTGTTGATCCTTATCCGCTCTGAGGGGAATCCATTGATGATCAACTGCCGCTTAAGGTATTCACTCAATACCAGAATGGTGTCGAAGTGATGGCTTCGACGCATCTCTTTTATCTTCGCCCGAATACTCCGCAATTTAACGGGGAGTAGACCACCTTCACAGCGTTCAAGGAAAGCTCCGTCCAGATAACAAGATAAGCCAGCCGCCACTTGGCAGGTATGGCGATTTCGCGTGTAGTATCCCGTACCTTTCGGGCACCAGAGATCATGGTCATGTACCATCAGAACCTTACGAAAGGATCTGTTATCTTCCAAACCAGGTGGCAAATGCTCAACCTTGTGTACGAATACAACATCGGGTGATACGGCACCAATGATCTCAGAGAATGAGTACCCTTGGTCACCACAACCGAACTGCGTAGATACATAGGTCTCAACAAAGGATGCACCATAGACCTCCGGATCCCGCCCGTCTTTTCCATAGGCCAGAATGCATTCATGACCACGCCGCGTCAGACCACGGGCATAATCCTCTACTACTTGCTCCACTCCACCATAATAGCCCCGGAGATTATTGACGAAGAGAATTCTCACAAATCACCTCCTTGTAGATGCTCAACAACATTGTGTGTAATAATAATCTAATCGTATTCTTGAATCCACCTTGGTGCAGCCTGCTTCGGCCAGTTGCTGAGCCAACACGATGGCATCATTCAACCGACGAAAGACCGGCTCCAACGAATCACCATCGTTGGGATCGAAGAACAAATCATCGGCACCATCCTCCACGAAGTGGGGTAATCCACCGACATTACTAGCCAGCACCTGCAACACCGCCGACCATGCCTCCAAGATGACGATACCGAAGGGTTCGTGGAAGAAGGGGGGCAAGAATAGACCCGCAGCGTGGATTAGTGTTGTGTATGCCAAATATTTACCATCGTGCAATCAGAAGCCTACATTTAATAAATTTAACTTTCATAGTCTCACAAGATTATACAACCTATTAGAGATGACTTAGAATGACTTTTTACCAGCAAGATAATTTTTTTAATTAAGATGACTTCACTTGAGATGTTTACAATACAACAATGAAAAATTTAAACATATTGCTTTCACTTAACAGATTTTATCCCGAAGTTGGTGGAGCCGAAACAAACCTCTATTTTCAGGCAAATAAACTTGCCGAAAATTTTGATGTTACAGTTTTTACACCAAAAAGGATGGAAAGCAAAGACCATGAGGAAATGAACGGGTACAAGATTTTCCGTTTTTTCGATATTCTGAACTTTTCAGGAAAAATGCCGAACCTTAAAGCAAAAACATTGTCTCCAGGGATGTTTTTTAAAGTGCTTTTAGGAAAAAGATTTGATGTCATAATGTGCTTTCCGGCAGTTAACTACAACAATATGCTAATTTATTTTGCTGCTAAAATAAGAAAAATTCCGATCATATTATGCAGTTTTGACCTACTTGATTATGCAGAAATTATCAAGCAAGAGGGCGGAATTGACCCCAACCTGCTTAAAAGCTATCAGTTTAACCGTAAACGTGAATTCTTTTTCAAGGGATATGACAAAATCTTTGCGATCTCGAACCGTGAAATTGAAGTATTCCGCAGATACAACAATAACGTGGATTACTCCCCTGTCCCAGTCAAGATTGAGGAGTATGAAAAAGAAGTTGGTGATCCGAGGGAGATATATAAAATTGATAAAAATAAATTCACTTTCCTTTCACTTGGGAGAGTTTCCAGTATTAAGGGGCAGGACATAGCACTTGACAGCTTTATTTCAACTTCTGACAGATATCCTGAGACAAAATTAGTTTTTGTAGGACGAGATGACTATGAACCTGATTTTGTTAAAAAAATGAAAAAGAAAATCAAAGAAAACAATCTTGAATCAAGGGTCATTTTCACCGGTATTGTAGAAAGAGATGAGGTTCTTGGCTGGCTTAAATACTGTGACATTCACATAATTCCTGTCCGTTTTATGAACAGTGGCGCAGTTGTTGTTGAAACATGGGCATCAGGAACACCTGTTATTCAGAGTGATGCTGTTGATCCAAATCTTGTTGAAGAAGGTAAAAATGGATATCTATTTAAAAGTGAAGACAGGGCGGAACTCTCTGATAAAATGGAAAAAGCAATTCAGGGCCGTTCGAAACTTGGCAACTTTGCAATAAGAGGAAATATACTAGTCAAAGAAAAATATACTTATGAATACCTTGTAAATCTATATGAAAAAGCCTTCAGCGAACTGATCTAACATAGATAGGAATTTTTCCTCAAGCAACGCAGCAGCCTCTACGAAGCAACAAAGGCCCAGTTCCCTGAGCGTTGGTCTGGTTCAACTCGCAACTGGGAGCACGAGGGGATCGTCTTCCTGAGCCCGAATAAATCGGCTGAAAAGGAGGCACACCTCAAAGGAAAAACAGCTTAGACCTTTGCTCTGGCTTCATGTTGCTTGATCGTTTTGATGATCTGTTCTTCGGTATAACGCTTTTTCATATCGAAATCTCCATTTTTCTAGATTATCTGGAAATCTCATCGAACCCATGATCTAAATTTCGGGGGAAAGGTCATGGCGCTCTTTACCGTTCCAATTCGACTTAATCACTTAAACCTTATCGAACTATAGGTGTTTTTCTTTATTTATGACATATTTTCACTAAGTGTCTTCTCTTCGTTCTCCAGGACTGTCGGAGAAAGAAATCAAGGTATTTGGCCAAAGCTCCGATATAGATTTTAAGTCTTCTTTATAACTTGATTTGAGTTGCTTAATTTGCGATGGATTCAAAAAAGTATATCTGTCTGCATCATTCTTTGCGGGTTTTAAAGAAAAAATACTGCTGCAAACAGAAACCCAGTTTGTAGGGCGTACATGAGTTTTCTCAAATAGTTTTTCAATATCTGAAACTGATTCATAACTAGGAGTAGTTGTTTCTAGTGGTGGAGCTATTATAGGTATACTCATAATTTTTTTATTTAATAGCTTACATATAATTTTATCTGAGTTATTTCGGTAATCTTCCTGTGTCCAGATATAAAGCGGAATGTCTGGCAATGCTATTTTGATGCGATCTATTACGTCCACCCAGCGGGGTAATAATTGATTGTCTAAATCAGTTATGAGCTTTTGTTTAGCTATGATGGCTTTTTCAGGTTGGTGTATTAGTCCAGTAATGTATGTTCCTGGTAATACACGATCAAAAGAACGTATTGATAAGAATATCTTCGTAGAAAATTCTTTTGACAGTTGCCGGATAAATTCAAGCCTCTCATAAATTTTTGGATATGGTTTAGAGGACAATTCATCCACAATCCCACCTAAAATATTTTCTTCCGAAATTAAAATTACCTCATCTAATCGGATACCTGAAAATAATGTTTTCTTAATATACTCCCTTTTAAAAAAACCAAAGAGTAATCTATATTTTATTGAACTAACTCCCCAAGGAGTTACTTTTACAATTTTTGATCGTCCTAAGTGCCTTTGTATGTAGTAAATCTTGCTTTCAAGCAACTCTAATCCCATGGCATTTATTGTATCTTGAAGATGGGTTGTTGCAGTTTTATGTGCTCCAATATGAATGCGCAATTCTCCATGTTTTTTCATATATTAGTACCATAAAATTCATTTGTCGCTTGATAATATAGCAAATAACCCCCTGGATTGTAATTCAATATACGTAAGCGCCCATAAATCAGCATCTATCTTTCCGCCCACCATTGCCCAACACTCTCTCCTGTCATCACGCACAGGAGAGCATCATGCCCGTCACCAAGAACAACGACACAAAAGCGAACTACTGGCATGAACAGATCCAGACATGG
>JBEVXT010000395.1:0-5965 GCA_040505955.1 Sedimenticola sp.
GAAGTTATAAGAGATAAGAAGAGCGGGAAGTGATTAATTTGCGTGGCATCTAATGCTCGAAAGTGCTGGCAGGCCGATCCTATTGACAGCGACTGTGATTGAAAGGCGTATATTTAGGGGCACCCTAACCTTATTGGTTAGTCATCTTCTTGAGGGTGACTGCATATATGCTATCATTATAGGTATGATAAAGGTTGTAGTTGTAGACACAAGCATCCTCATTAGTGCCTTAATAGGTTCTCGCGGGCCAAGCCGAGAAATATTAAGGAAGTGCCTGCTGGGCGATTATATTCCGCTAATCAGTAACACCTTATTTTCAGAGTATGAGGCTGTAAGCAAAAGGAAACAGATACGAAATCTATGCCCATTAACCAATGATGAAATTACTAAATTGCTTAATGCTTTTTACGGAGTTTGCCACTGGGTGCCAATTTACTATTTATGGCGGCCAAACCTTGTGGATGAAGGGGATGACTTTTTGATTGAGCTTGCTCTGGCTGGCAATGCTACTCACATCATCACGAATAATATTGGTGACTTGAAAAATGCAGAACTGAAGTTTCCAAGTTTAACCATTGCTAAACCTGAAGAGTTATTGAGAGGTATATGATATGGCAACTTTGACTATTCGAATGCCTGACGATAAGCACAACCGATTAAAGGCGTTAGCACAATACCGACATGTGAGTGTGAATAAATTGGTCGAGGAGCTTTCAACTCAAGCACTTGCAGAATTTGATAGTGAAGTTCGATTTCGTACTCTGGCTGCTCGTGGCGAAACTGCTACGGGATTAAACTTGCTGGATAAATTGGACGCTCATTTTTCTGAAGGCTAACGCAGGAACTGGCTAACTCCCTCCATGGCTTCGCGAGTAGTCGGATCGTCTGGGAGAGCTCCACCTTGCCAGAGAATCGGGGTCGGGGCGATAGATCGCTATTTTCAGTGGGTAACAGCTAGCTGAATCGCTGGAGTGCTCCATACTGCAATCACCGCCGGGACAGGTTGAGAGGGCACCCAGCAGGTCGATTTCGGCGAAAAATTCAATGAAATCACCGGGGCGTACCGGGCTGGCCTTCATGAAATACTGGTGGGTGTCGCGGGTAAATCCCGTACACATGAAGACATTTAACACATCATGCACATGCTCTTCGACTTGTGGTGGCGGAAGCCCTGTTTCGGCTGCCAAAGCACGGGTCAGATTGGAGTGGCAGCAGTGGTGATACTCCTGTCCGCTCAGGAGCCGCTGGGTATAGGGGTCACAGCGCGTGCCGATAACGTCGTGCACGCCGCCGCCGTCGGCATCGTAGCCGTACCAGTCGAGGGTATCCCGGGTAATGGTTGCCATCGGACGCAGATGGGGGAAGCAACTCCACATCCGGTCGCCGGTGCTCAGGTGAGTGCCATGCAGTGCTCGGGTCTTGCCGCTGTAGAATCTTTCCGACAGATCACCTGCCGCCCACAGATTGAGATCACCCACCTGAGGGCCTTCGACGCTGATAATTCTAAAAAAATGCCCGGCGGGAACGTGAAATGTCCCGGCATCGCGTGCCGCCACGATCACTTCGGTGGTTAATTCCATCGTCTCCCGTGCGGCTATGTAAGTGTTCATGTCAGGCTGGGGCAGGGTATCGATCGGGTAACAGATCACGGGCTTGGCCGCCTTGCGGGCATCTGCATCCTCTGGGGCCTTGGTTTGTGGGAGTTGTTTCATTCAATGATCCTGTCAGCGTTTCGGGAGAAAGTAAAGGTCTGCCCCGTTTCACATAGCCTACATTATTACCTATCTGCTCTCTCAGCTAGAAGAGATAGTCCTCTTCACAGAAAAAACAGTAACTTCTCAAAAAGTCCGTACCATGGGGTGCTTATCGCAGTGCACGATCAAATCCGATGGATGTAGCGTGTGAATGTGGCTTGACATGTGAACTTAGATAGCTATATTGGGTACTAATCAAAAGTTTCGGTTAGGAAATTCACAGTGCGTACCCATATTGATATCAAAGAAGCTGCAATTCAGTTAGGAATCAGCCAGCAAAGAGTTAGATACTTATGCAGACAAGGAGATTTATTAGCCTATAAAGTCGGCAATTCCTGGCTACTGACGCAAGAAAGTTTAGATCGATATGGATTAATAACAGCGCACAAAGTGGCTGATAATCATCCTGCTCATCATGTGACAAAAAATCTAAAAAGGAAACCCATTGCTCTAAGCTTTTTCTCTGGAGCTATGGGTTTAGACCTTGGTATTGAAAAAGCAGGAATTGAAGTGCGCCTTGCATGCGAAGTTGATAAATATTGTAGGCAAACAATAGCATTGAATAGACCAGATACGGCACTACTAGGGGACATCGACAATTATAATGCGCAAGATATTTTGGAAGAAGCAAAGCTAAGTGAGAATGATGATATTGATTTGATAGTCGGCGGGCCTCCCTGTCAGGCGTTTAGTACGGCAGGAAAAAGGCAAGGCTTTCAAGACGACAGAGGCAATGTTTTTTTAAAATATATTGAGCTTGCTCTTGACCTTAAACCCAAATATTTCGTATTAGAGAATGTACGTGGTTTACTTTCTTGTCCAATGGCGCATAGGCCACATGATCAACGAGGGGAAGGATACCCTGACCTTTCTGAGGATGAGCTTAAGGGTGGCTCCCTGAATTTTATTATTAATAGACTAGAGAAATCTGGGTACGGGTACTCATTCAATCTATATAATTCGGCAAATTTTGGAACACCTCAGGTTCGTGAAAGAGTTATTATTGTTTGTTCTCGTGATGGCATAAAGCCTCCTTTTCTTACGCCGACTCACTCAGACCATGGTGATCATGGATTACCAAGGTGGAAAACATTAAAGTCCTGTTTATCAAAAATAGAGAAACATCACCACATAAACTTTCCTGAAAAACGGCTTAAATATTACCGACAGTTAGGCCCTGGGCAGAATTGGAAAAACTTACCAGATAATCTCCAAAAAGAAGCAATGGGTAAGTCATACTATTCTGGTGGAGGTAAAACAGGTTTTTTTAGAAGACTAGCATGGAATAAGCCGGCCCCAACACTTGTAACGCATCCAGCAATGCCTGCTACCGATTTAGCACACCCGACTGAAGAAAGACCACTTTCTATTGAGGAGTACAAGCGTATACAAGAATTCCCTGATAATTGGGAGCTTGCTGGGCCGCTTATTCAGCAGTATAAACAAGTAGGCAATGCTGTTCCTGTCAGTCTTGGTTTTGCGGTTGGGAGATTGATTATGAAATTACTGGAGGGTAGTGAGGTGGAACAATACCCTGGGTTCAAGTACTCCCGATATAAAAATACAAGTGATCAAGATTGGCTTATGGAATTTCAACAGAAAAAAAATGCGATGTCATACCCACTTTTTGAAAAAATATTTCGTGCCTAATACAATCCAGAGATTGCAATGTTGCCTTGATTTTTCGATCTCTGACTATTTTAAGTTAATAGACGCTGTAGCCCAGGCTACGAAGAGGCCCTGATTGAAATTAGGTGGGTTTCTTTATACGCCCTATAGGGCGCAATCAAAACCATGCTCTTAGAGCATGGATTCTTATTTGACTTAGATTTAAGATGTCCCAAGTACCAGCTATTCACTTTCACTAAAGCATGAGGAGGCACCAACCTCCCCATGCCCTCTCTTATCAGGCCGCTTTGGCCTTGGTCTCGATCAGTTTTTCACTATTGCCGTTGATCTTGATGCGGCGGGGCTTCATCGCCTCGGGGATTTCACGCAGAAGGTCAATGTGCAGCAGGCCGTTCTTTAGCTCGGCGTTGTCTACGCGCACATAGTCGGCCAGCTGGTAGCTGCGTTCGAAGCTGCGGTTGGCGATGCCGCGATGGAGAAAGTTGCGGCCGTCGCTCTCATCTTTCTTGCCGCCGACCACTTTCAGGATGTTCTGCTTGATCTCGATCTCAAGATCATCATCGGTGAAACCCGCCACGGCCATGGTGATGCGGTACTGATCCTCACCGGTCAACTCGATGTTGTAGGGAGGGTAGCCGTTGGTCTCATAACGGTTGGCGGTCTCCAGGGCGTTGGCCAGGCGATCAAAACCGATAGCGGTTCTAAACAGGGGGGAGAAATCAAAAGTAGTCATGGTCATATCCTTGCAATTAAGCAATATGAGGTTGTGTTATGCACGCTCATTGAGCCGTGCGGTTTTGCGGGTCTTCGAAGGAAGCCCCCGCACCACAGAAGTTGGGGATGGGATGATTTTATTTCAAGGGGGTGTATTGCGGGGTCAATCGGAAAGCACGGATACCATTACATCGATCAGGAGTTTCAGCTCATGTTTGCGGTAGTAGGTCTTACGCCAAACGGCGCCTATACGGCGATGGGGGCCGGGCTCGTCGAGGGGGCGACAGACAATATCATCACTCTCTCTTTGGCTGCTCGCTGTTGCCATCTCTGGAAGAAAGGTGACTCCCTGGCCTCCTGCCACCATCTGCAGTAGTGTGTAGAGGCTGGTTCCCTGAAAACCGGTACTGTTTTTTAGCCCTTCCAGCCTGCATGCGCTCAGTGCGTGATCGGTGAGGCAGTGCCCCTCCTCCAGAAGCAACAGCTCCTCTTTCGGCAGTGACTCGGTATCGATCCGTTCGGCTTCGCAGAGGACGTGCCCCTTCGGCAGGGCCAGCAGAAAATTCTCCTGCCAGAACACCTCAGACTCCAGTGAACCCAAGGGGTAGGGCAACGCCAGTATGCCGAGATCAAGCTCCCCTCTCTCCAGCTTTGCCACCAGATCGGCGGATTGCTCCTCATAGAGGAACAGCTTCAACTGCGGATAGCGCTTGCGGATCTGCGGCAGCACTTTCGGCAGCAGGAAGGGGCCGATGGTAGGGATGATGCCCAGTCTCAATGGGCCGGAGAGGGGCGTGCCGTCATGGTGAGCCAGTTCCACCAGCTCTGAAGCTTGTTCAATCAACGTCTGGGCGCGCAGGGCGACCTTTCTGCCCAGAGGGGTCGGCATCACTTTGCGTTTGCTGCGTTCCAGCAGCTTTGCGCCAAGTAGTTTCTCCAACTCCATTATCCCGGCACTGAGGGTCGATTGGGTGACAAAGCAGCGCCCCGCCGCCTGACCGAAGTGCAGGGTTTCGACCACGGCGATCAGGTATTGAAGTTGGCGCATAGTGGGTAGATTCATAAATCGAAATAATCAATTAAAAACATCGAAATAAGTTGTTGGATCGAAAAGTACCACTGTTGCTACACTATTTCCACTGCAATGAGACAGCAACCAGGAGAGCACCATGAGTAACGAGAACGTATCCCAGACGGTAAAAAACCTTGAAGCCGCATTCGCCGGTGAGTCGATGGCCAATCGCAAGTATCTATACTTTGCCCGCGAGTGCCGCAAGTTGGGTGCGGATGAGGTGGCCGATCACTTTGAAGAGACGGCGCGGCAGGAGACGGCCCACGCATTTGGCCATCTGGATCTTCTTTATCCGTCCGCCACGTTGACGGTAGAGAAGATGCTGCAGATGGCGATCGATGGAGAGACCTACGAGTACAGCGAAATGTATCCGGAGTTCCGCCACACCGCACTGGAAGAGCAGAACCATGCCGCAGTGGCCGAGATGGATGAGCAGATTGAGGAGTCGAAAGAGCATGCCGACCAGTTTGCCACCCTGCTGAAAAAGGCGGAGAAACGTTTCGCCGCTCTGACTGGGGTCGAGCAGCGCCATGCCGCTGGCTACCAGCAGGTGCTGGATCGCTTTAAGGGGTGATGATCACCCCCCCCGGTGGAACATATCTTGAGTTACATTTAAAGAGGATTTGAACAATGAAACAGTACCAGTGTGTAGTCTGTGGTTTTATCTACAATGAAGAGCAGGGGTTGCCGGAGGAGGGTATTGCCGCCGGCACCCGTTGGAGTGATATTCCCGAAGATTGGGCCTGCCCCGATTGTGGTGTCGCCAAGGCCGATTTTGAAATGGTTGAGGTGTAGG
>JBEVXT010000396.1:0-8392 GCA_040505955.1 Sedimenticola sp.
CCTGAACATCCACTAAATTTGAATAGTATTTGATTAAAATTTAAACAATTGGCAAGCTTTATGGAAAGTAGCTATAGTAGCTATATTAGCTAATATTTGCCTGACAAGGGCAGAAAGGATCAACATGGAAATATTCAGTTCAAAAGACGCTCAAAATCAATTTGGCGATATGCTTATGAAAGCTCAGAAAGAACCCGTCTGTATCAAGAGATACAATAAAGCAGCAGCTTATATGCTTTCCGCCAGTGCCTTTGAAGAGTATCAGGAATACAAACATCAGGTTTTGCGTGAGAAGATTGCCAAGGGTATGGACAGCCTGAAAAAGGGCAAAATACTTGACGGTGATAAAGTCTTCAATGAACTAATGGAATTGGCTAATGACTAGAGTTGTATTCACCCCAGAATCAAGTAAAGATTTAAAAGATATTGTTCGTTATACAAGGGAAACCTGGGGTAGTGTGCAAGCTGTTGAGTATGTTTCAGGCTTGCGTAAGCAATCAGCATTATTGGCTCAAAGACCTGATGTTGGGAAAAAACGTGATGATTTGGCAGATGGTTTGCTTTGCTTTCCCTATGTCAGCCATATTGTTTATTACACCAAAATCCATGATGGTATAGCCATTATCCGCTTCCTCCACAAACAACAAGATCCAACAATTCATATAGGACAAGGTGGGAATGCTTAGACTTTGAGTGATCAGGAATTTTGCTGTTCTGCCAAAAACAAGTGCTAAGGAAACACCTAACGGCAGGGGTCGGAGTCAAACCGCGCAACAGGGGTGGATAAAACCAACACTATCGGGCGGTTTGACTCCGACCCCGTACACCTACCGTCAATTGCCATCACATAGGGAGCGGAGGAACCGGATCAAGGTTCCAGATACCGCTGTTGTACTCCCTCATAGTGCGGTCGGTGGAGAACTTGCCGCTGGCTGCAGTGTTGAGAATGGAACAGGCAACCCAGCGCTCATGATCCCGATAGAGTGCTGTCGCCTGCTCCTGAGCCTTGACGTAGTCGGCAAAGTCGGCGGCAACCATCCAGGGGTCGGCGGGATCGCCTATCGAGTGGATAATAGGATCGAGAAGGCCCGGTTCAAACTGATTGAAATGCCCCCGTTTTAAAATTACGGTGACAAAATTACGGTGAAAATTACGGTGACAGTTTACTAAACACACTAAATTATCAAGTTAGAGTAGAATTAAGATATCCCTCTCTGGTGATTAAATTTTACTCTGCCCCCCTATTCAAGCTACCTTGCGCTGCAAGAAGGTCAATACCGAAGTATAATCTCCGCTATGAATGCAACCGTTTATATTGAATCCTCCGTGGTTAGTTATCTTACGTCACAAACGAGCAGGGATTTGGTCACTGCTGCTCGTCAGGCGATTACGACAGAGTGGTGGAATGATCAAAGATCCAAATACGATGCATACGTATCAGCATTGGTTGAAGAAGAAAATTCTCACGGTGATCCAGATGCTGCGGATAGACGGCTTTCAGCCATCAAAGAAATTCCAGCGTTGGATATATCTGAGCAGGCGAGTGCCCTTGCAAAAGAGCTGATAAGGCTTGAAGCCATCCCAGAAAATAGTGAAGAAGATGCGCTGCACATTGGTATTGCTGCATCTAGTGGCATTGATTATCTTCTTACTTGGAATTTCAAACACCTCAATAACGCGGAACCAAAAAAACCATCGCCCTGATTGTAGAAAACCATGGGTTTGTATGCCCAATATTATGCTCTCCAGAAGAACTAGGAGCTTGAATTATGTTCGAAGATCCCATTGTTGCTGAAATCCGACGATACAGAGCAGAGCATGCCGCAAAATATGATCACGATCTTGATCGTATTTGTGGAGCATTAAGAGAGCGTCAAGCTAAATCATCTCGAAAGGTAGTGAAATTGAGTCCAAAATTACTACTTCCAAAAACAGTAGCCAACAAGTCCAATTAAGTTTTCAAAAAGACCGCAAAAAGACCGGGACACCCATCAACTGGTTCACCCAAGATGATGGGGATCCTGATGATCTTCTCCCCATCGTTTAGTGAAGAAAGAAAAGCACAAATGAGTCAATCTATGGGTGTCCACGAATAAATTCGTTGAGATGTAACGCCGCATGAAAAGTACCTTATAAAACTACAGGGTAGAAAATTGCCACCCGATGTATTAGTATTTGATAATGTTGTTATCATCCCTGTAGGTAGATGAAATGATACATAGAACCGCCCCGCGATTATTGGCACTGTTGATGCTAATTCCCACCATGGCTTTCGCTGCTCCCGACGGCAGGAAGCTTTACCAGCAATTCTGTAGCGCTTGTCATGGCCTGGAAGGCAATGGCGGGGTCGGCGTACCATTGGCGCTGGGGAGCTTTCAGCGGGGTGTCGATGATGCTTTTCTCTTCAAGTCGATAAGAAACGGGCGTCCAGGGCGGGTAATGCCCACCTTCAGCGGCCTCAGCGATGCACAGATCAATGCAATGGTTAAGCATATTCGTAGCTGGGTTCCCGGTTCTGAAAATGAGGGGCACTACCGGAAACTAGGTAAAGTAGTAGGTGATCCTGAGCGGGGAGCGACACTCTTTGCCAAGACTTGTGCAACGTGCCATGGTGAAAAAGGTGAGGGGGGACATGGCACGGGTGTTACTTTTTCACGGCCGCGAGACCAGTTGATCATGGCGCCTGCACTCAACAACATAGGCTATCTCAAGTCGGCGGGGGATCAGGTGATCAAGGGAAATATTCTGTATGGCCGCGAAGGAACACCTATGCCTCCGTTTTCACAATTGCTGAGTAATCAGCAAGTGAATGACATCGTCGCCTTTATTCGTAATTTTGAAAAGGATATTGAGGTTTGGAAGCCCGCTCAGGTGAAAAGTGCGGTTATTAAGATGACATCATCCAGCTCCTTCGAAGAGACTATCGAAAATATCAAGCGTGCCGCTATCGGTGAGAACTTTCGGATCATTCGTCAGCAAAACTATGAGGATGGAGCATTCCCGGAATCGCAACAGAATCAGAAACAGGTGATGATCTACTTTTGCAACTTCGAGTATGTCAATAGGGCGATCAATATCGATCCTCGCGTCGGACTCTTTATGCCGTGCCGGTTAACAGTTATTGAGAAAGATGGGGTAGTGAAAGTAAGTTCGATAAACCCCGCCTTCCTGAGCCGTTTCTACAATAATGCTGAGCTGGATGAAGCCTGTGCTGAATTAACCGAGATGTACCAATCAATAATTGAGGAGGCAACACTATGAAAATTCGTTTATGGTTTGTCGTTTTGCTGCTATTTTCATCCACGGTAAATGCTCAGCAGTTGATCATGGGGCGGGTTACGCTCTCATTTCCAGAGGCGATGCTGGCGCTGCAGGATGCGATTCGGGAGCACGGCTATGAGGTAACCCGTGTACAACGGGTTGATATGGGTTTGACAGCCAGCGGTTACCATACCGATAAGTATCGGATTGTTTTTTTTGCCAAGCCGGATGAGTTGCGTAATATTGCTGAAAAGTTTCCTCAGGTGCAGACTTTCCTGCCGCTGAAAATGATTATATTTGCGGAAAAAGATGAGACGCTGATAAACACCATTGACCCCACTGAGCTGCAGTTTATATCACCTTCGCGAGAGTTGAGTCATATCACCATGCGTTGGAAGAACGATATCAACTCTATTATCAATGATATACGGCATTCTGGCGAGTAGTGACCTGGATGAGAGAGATGTCTCTTGAGATGGCTCCCAAAAAAGACCGGGACACCCATCAACTGGTTCACCCAAGATGATGGGTGTCCTGATCATCACTGTTTCATATCCCCTATTCCTGTGGTTTTGTAGTTTTCTCTATAGCCCTGAAGCAGCGGCAACCCAGTCCTCTTCTCTTATACTCCTTGAAGAGCCGTAGCTTTCCGAACCCATATCACTATGCTCTGTGCTATGGGGGTGGCTTTTCTGCTTATTTTACTTGTAGCAGCAACATATTATGGGGGGGGATATGTCAACGGCAGGGGTCGCAACGCAGGGGTCGGAGTCAAACCGCGCAACAGGGGTGGATAAAACCAACACTATCGGGCGGTTTGACTCCGACCCCGTACACCTACCGTCAATTGCCATCACATAGGGAGCGGAGGAACCGGATCAAGGTTCCAGATACCGCTGTTGTACTCCCTCATAGTGCGGTCGGTGGAGAACTTGCCGCTGGCTGCAGTGTTGAGAATGGAACAGGCAACCCAGCGCTCATGATCCCGATAGAGTGCTGTCGCCTGCTCCTGAGCCTTGACGTAGTCGGCAAAGTCGGCGGCAACCATCCAGGGGTCGGCGGGATCGCCTATCGAGTGGATAATAGGATCGAGAAGGCCCGGTTCAAACTGATTGAAATGCCCCCGTTTTAGCAAATCCATAACCCGTTTAAGATTCATGTCAGTATCGATAATTTGCTGTGGATTGTAATCCCCACGCCTCTCTTCCACCTCTTTTTCTGTCAGGCCAAAGAGAAAGAAGTTATCGTCACCCACTTCCTGGAGAATCTCGATATTGGCGCCATCAAGTGTGCCGATGGTGAGGGCGCCGTTCATCATAAACTTCATATTCCCGGTACCCGACGCCTCCTTTCCGGCGGTTGATATCTGCTCCGAAAGATCGGTACCGGGGCAGATAACCTCCATCGCAGTCACCCTGTAGTTGGGTAGAAAGGCGACTCGCAGCAGCTGGCTCACCTCGGGATCCTCATTGACCACACAGGCGACATTATTGATCAGCTTAATAATCAGCTTCGCCCGCTGATAACCGGGCGCGGCCTTACCGCCGATCAGTACACTCCGAGGATGCATCCCCTCCACATCACCCGCCTTGATGCGGGCGTAGAGATGAATCACATGAAGGATATTGAGCAACTGCCGTTTGTACTCATGAATCCGCTTCACCTGGACATCAAACATCGACTCGGGATCAAAACGAACACCGGTATCACTGAACACCAGCTCGACCAGACGCTGCTTGTTAAGCTGTTTTATCTGATGCCACTTCTGCCGGAAGGCATGATCATCAACATAGGGCTCGAGCTTGCGCAGCTCCTCCAGTTCACAAATCCAGCGATCACCGATGGTATCGGTAATCAACCGCCGCAGGGCGGGATTACTGTGGGCCAGCCAGCGCCGTTGGGTGACACCGTTGGTTTTGTTGTTGAACTTCCACGGCCAAAGGTTGTGAAAATCCCTGAACAGTCCCGCTTGCAGAAGGTTGGAGTGGAGTTCCGCCACACCGTTGATGGAGAAACTGCCGACAATCGCCAGATAGGCCATGCGCACCTGAGGCTCATCGCCCTCCTCAATAATTGAGAGACGGCGCAGGCGCTCAGTATCTCCCGGCCAGCGGCGGGCCACCTCAGCAAGGAAACGGGCGTTGATCTCGTAGATCACCTCCAGCAAGCGCGGTAGCAGCTCCCCGAACAGCCGTACCGACCAGCGCTCCAGCGCCTCCGGCAGCAGGGTATGATTGGTGTAGGCCATGGTGCGGGTGGTAATCTCCCAGGCCGCATCCCACTCCAACCCTTCCCGATCCACGAGCAGGCGCATCAACTCGGCGACAGCAATGGTGGGGTGGGTGTCGTTGAGCTGAAAGCAGTTCTTGGCGGCAAACTGAGAGAAGTCCTTACCGTACTGCTGCTTCCAGTCCCGAAGCACATCCTTGATGCTGGCACAGGCAAGGAAATACTGCTGCCTCAGCCGCAACTCCTTACCGTTTTCACTGGCATCGTTGGGGTAGAGCACCATGGTGATGTTTTCTGCATTGTTCTTCGCTCCCACCGCATCGATGTAACTGCCAGCATTAAATTCGTCGAGGTCAAACTCGTCCGTGGCCGCCGCCTGCCACAGGCGCAGGGTATTTACCGTATCGTTATTGAAACCGGGGATCGGTGTGTCATAGGGCACCGCCAGCACATCATGGGTATCGATCCAGCGTATCCGCAGGTTGCCCTCCGCATCTGGGTAAAACTCCGTGCGACCACCAAAAGAGACCCGCTGGGTATACTCGGGACGCTCCAGTTCCCAGGGATTACCGTCACGCAACCAGTGATCCGGCTCCTCTACCTGTTCACCATCTTCCAGGTACTGTCTGAACATGCCGTACTCGTAGCGAATACCGTATCCTTTCACCGGCAACTGCAGGGTGGCGCAGCTATCCAGAAAACAGGCGGCAAGGCGACCAAGGCCGCCGTTGCCGAGGCCGGCATCCGGCTCACTCCCAGCAATCTCCTCCAGCTCGATACCAAAATCGTGGAGAGCCCGGGTAACTTCATCCTCAATACCCAGGTTGAGCATGGCATTACCCAACGCCCGTCCCATCAGAAACTCCAGGGAGAGGTAGTGGGCGCGCCTGACCCACCCCTCTCCATAGGCTGCCTGAGTATTTTTCCACCGCTCCATCAGCCGGTCACGCACCACCATAGCAATCGCCTTGTAGGGGTAGTGGGTGGTGTAGGCATGGTTGCCACGACCAAGTGTATGGGAAAAATAGTGTCTGAACTGCTCCCCAATACTCTCAGCATCAAGGCCAAGGGCGGGGAGTGTTGTGAGCCGCTCGTTGGGCTTGCTTGTGATCAGTGGAGTAAAATAGTTATCAAATTTCTGCATGGTACGACTTCTTTGTATCCCTAGAATATATCTTCAATTCAATGGATTTAATTTCTGTTTATGGGAAGGATCGGATACTCGATACACCTGAACATTAGGTGTAGGCGGCAGAAACGCCGCCGTCAAGCCTGGGAGAGCATATCGCCTGACCCACACCCTCCGGCAAACGACGCTGGATAGTGTGGATTGTGACTCAAAGGATTCAGGTTTGGAGGATAAACTACACGCAGAGCCGAATAACAACAGTGGACAGCATTCTGCCCACTATCAATGAGAGAGCAACCACAGATCGGCTAAGGTTTAATATCAACCCAGCCGGAGAGTCGCCGCTCAACGATTTCCGGCAGACCGGCGCGTACCCAGCCGACACCGGCAATCAAGTCACTCTTCTCCTTCTTGATGCCATCAAGCGTGTTACCACAGGCAACAAACTCAATTTCATACTTCAGCATGCTTTCGATGCGTGCGCGCACCGGCGAATCCTTGAGCACGGCCCAGGTGCCGGGTCCATAAGCGACCACGGCAATTCGCACGAAGTCCTGCTCATAGAATTTCTGAATATTGATGACATTATTGAGGACGGCATTGACCCGGCCTTCATCCTTCTCACTCAGGGAGATGACGATTTTCCGTGGATTGTCGAAGTCCGGCTCAGGCTCAGCCATGGTTGCCAGTGCTGCTTGTGGCAGTACCGTAATAGAGAGCAGGATCAGCATCATTGTGGAAAAAAACTGTTTCATTAGAATTACCTCAGTAGTGTCTCGGGGCAAGTGTACCTCGTAACGGCTCTCACCTGAATAGCTTTTCCCATCGCCCCTATTGCACTACCTCCAATACCCCCTTGCCGCTGAATAAACCTGAAACCTCCGAAGAGGCCACCCGACATTCGACATCCTCTGAGAAAATGTAGTCAAAAGAGCTGACACCGGCAAAGCTCAGGATAGAGCGTTTAAAGGTGCCCATGGTACTTAGAAGATCGACCCGCTGAAGAAGCTTGCCGACAACACTGCAGCTGATCTCAAATGTACCCGACTTCCCGCTAAGCCTAAAACCTGACGGCACGCTGATGCCACGCTCTGAATCTTCATAAGTGGCCGTCTCTTCAAGGTGGTAATCGTGCCCGACATGAATAATCCGATCCTTGTAGGTCACCATCAGTGAAGGCAGGCGTCGTGGTTGGATTCCAGGATTTGTGAAGTAGTCCAGAGAGGAGATAAAGAGATCCCCCATCTTTACCCTGAACGCATATAACCGGCCAGCAAACTCAGTGGGAATAAATGTCTGACGTACATGATCGGCATACCCCCACCCTCTCCACTGAATCCTCTGTTCGCCAATAGTGATGTCACCCTCCACCCGCATGGCGGGCTGGTAGGTGACATCCATATAATCCTGTTTTCCCTTATCGAGGTATATTCTGCCATCCCCATCCCTGTAGGCAGGAACTTCAGAATCAAATCTCAAATCCACAGCAACGTTATCGTCCTTAATTTGCAGACGCTGACTCTCCAGCGTCCCCCCGAGGGTGTTCTCCCTCAGCTTTATATGAAATCGGTCACTCTCACTCTCGACTTCGCTTCTGACATAGCTCTGCGAATAGTAATGGGTGGTGCCATCAGGCAGATAAATACCAAAGTCAACCGTGAACTGCTCAAAGAAAAGATTGATCTTGGCAAGTGAAAAATGGCTGATAATGACAGCACCCGCCTCATTCACACTGAGGTAATACCAGAATTCAGAATAGGGTTTGCGGTTCTG
>JBEVXT010000397.1:0-3481 GCA_040505955.1 Sedimenticola sp.
TATCAGTTGAAAAGGTGAAAAACTTGTATGTTCCGATATCACTTTTTTTTCACCAGAATTTTTGATATTGTTACCATTCCATATTTGTCTGACCGATTTGGCTGAAATTTTGAACAAATGTCTACAATAGTCATGAGATGAGATGTACAAAATAAAATGTTAATCCTGCAACCTGTTTTTAAGTTATAAAACATTAAATATGGGAACGTTGTTTCTGAATCACCCGATACAACGTTACTCTTACTAGCATTCACGGCCATACAGTTTACGCCATACCACTCGTGCAATGTATTGTGCATGTGCTGCAAATCAATTTCACTTTCCGCCAACAACACTATCATCTGCATAAAGTAAAATTGAAAGCAGCTCACCCCCAACCATTACACCTGTACATGTAAGTATATATTCCACTCGGTCAAAGCAGTTTAAGTGGCTATTGTAGTAATTGGTTGATAGGCTATCCTATATGTGCCAGTCAGTTTGATATTTTAGTAAACAAACTAGACAAAGTCAAGCAAGTTTTAAACCCTTGGGTTCTCTATTCAGTGGCTGGTATGACCGGACATTAAACCGCGAGCAGCAGCAAGCAGTCACCAATATCGTAGCGGGAACCAGCAAACCTGCGCCGTACCTTATCTTCGGGCCTCCAGGAACCGGGAAAACCGTGACTACCACCGAGGCCATTCGACAGGTATGGATGACAAGAGGGGCGACGCGTCATGAGAACAATTGTCTAATTCAGGTTGTGACCAGTGATAATATACAATGTAGCACACACCTAGAGCAGGATAGCGATCTAAATTGTTTATCAGAAGCATCACGGTTTAATGTTTATTAGAGTGTACAGTCATCAAAAAACGAATAGACAGGTACATGTACAATGTACGCTGCCATTCTCGTTCCATTGAGACTATTTGTGAACAGTGTAATGTAGGGTCTGATCAGACTGCACCCTTAATGTATACATTAATTGTAGGTATACCATCACGTGAAAGGTTCCAAAATCCTGGTATGTTGTCCAGAGAACACCGCTGCAGACCTGATAATCTCCAAGCTGATCAGCACCACGCAGTCGGGAACAGTGCAGAAGCGTGATGTGTTCAGGGTATACGCTTCGTCACGCGGTCCTGAGGCGATTCCTTCAGATATATTGGTTTGTACCATTTTCACATAATAATTCATAATACCGGTACTCGTATTATTCTCAGCAGACTTATTCTGTCTATGTAGAGATACCGGTCTTTATCGTGTCGCCCTGGTCCTAGTGGTTAAGGCATCCGCCTCGTGACCTGGAGGTCGAAGGTTCGAGTCACGCCGGCGGCTTGGATGACGAGGCCGGTTGCTGAGCTGCCAGCTTGTTTAATAATGGAACCGATTGCCTATCTGCTGGGTGCCTGTCATTAAGGATATGAATTGGGAAGTACAGCTTCTGGATTTGAGTGTCTCATAAGTCAAAATCGACTGGCCCTTTCAGTAGGGATGACACCGGTGTAAACATAATGTATGTATCCTTTCAGGTCCTCCTAAGAGAAGCACGTTTTAATAATATTTCAATAATGACACAGCATTGAATTTTCGGGCTACGCCCTTCATCAGGAAATTTAAACAATTTGACACTACATACTTGCTTCTACGGTCGCCATATTGTTTACATAAATGACCGGATATTACGTAACGTCAGATACAGTTACAGTTATATGATAGGCATACATTTGGAGAGTAAATAAAGGTAGACTTGGGTATATTTTTGAAACCAGAAAAGAATGTTGATTAATAAAATGTCCGGAAATCAATTAGTCAGTCCCGCCCGAAACTGGCCCCTTTTCACTTGACTGGTCGCATATATGCCGCCCCACCCCCTCCCTACATCCTATTCTTCGCTCTGTGGGTAAAGCATGCAGCGATGGCACATATTCTGTGACACAGATGCATGTACCTCCAAGAAAAAATATAACTGTGGACCTGTCTCCAATTATTATCCTCGAGCCGATAGGCAGAAGGGGATATAACGTCTGTCATGTCCGTCCGTTAGGGACACTCCTGTCCGTCCGTCAGTGAGTCCGACCGTCCGTTACACTTTTGTTTTCGCAATAACATTTTAACGGCTTGACCAATTTAATGATGCTCTGTCACAATGTATGTTTATGCAAGATGCTGTGTCTCACATGCGTCCCATGTCCATCACCAAATGTCAAGGTCAAATGTTGCGCAAAAGAGTGTTTGCCTTCAGCACATTCGTTTATGTCCGGATTTATTTTACTAAATTGCGCATTGAACATAGTGTTAAGCATGTTACATGTAATCCTTCACATACAACATACACATTATGTAGTCTGACACAGCACATGCATTTAATTTTCCGTACTTCTTACTTCACTTACATGGATGATACGGTAGTCCGGTTGTCAGATGTTGTTGGTTAAATACGTACAGTAGCTGCCCTGTGTAGCACTGGGACGGGATAAACGGCAGAGCTGGCAAGTACAGTGTTGCAGTATACATGCTTGTGGTAGAAGCCTATTAAAATGTCGTGGGGCTAAGTAATTTTACTGGTGTTATTGATAATCTGGCAACAGGTTGGGATATTGTAAATACAGGCCTGAATTTACGATATTTCACCCAATACAGGTAATGGATTCCACCCAGTTGCCCCTCTGAACTCGACATTGAGACTGCGCATTGTGTTTCCAGGAGTCTGGGACATGTAATGTAAACAAAGACAAATGGGAGATGTACTACCCATGCAAGTCAGACGTGGAAAAATACCGCATTGTCGTGGTGACATTGGTGTCTTCGGGTAGGTAGGTAGGCTCCATGCTGCAGAGAATCGGCATAGTTGGACTTGGTGGAAGTTAACCTTGTTTAGCTTATGTTTGTTATCCTTTGTTCTACAACCTACTACATGTAGCCTTTGCTATGGGGGTTAGAAGTTATCACGCTTGTATTGCCTTGCTTTACGAGCCGGTTTTTGTAGCGACGTGGTAGTTGTGTTTGCCTTATAATCGGAGGGGTCGTGAGTTCGATCCCCGCTAGCATCGTAGATATTTTTCACTTTCTATTGTTTATGTTTATTTGAACTCCTCCTTCACTACTAGACTTCCCATGGCTACTTCAAAACTCGGCTAACTTATATTTGTGATCATCTGTAACATTGGGTAGCAGAAATATCACACTGGGTGCATAGGGATCTTAGTAGAGTTTTATGGGAGTATGCATTATCTTCAGATGATTTGAAATGTTGTCTTTGCCCTTGGGGCCCATTAACTAGTTATCCCCTCGCCGATAGGCAAACTGGGATATAGTGTCTGTCCATGTCCGTCTGTGCGTCCGTGTTTACGAATAGATAGTTGAGTGGCTTCTGGTGAGTATTAAAGGTACTTATGTGGCTAATTTCTTATATGTGGCTAGCCACGTAAATTAATTTGTTGGACTACTTTTTTTATATCTATGTGGCCAAATGAAGACACATAAATTTATAACC
>JBEVXT010000398.1:0-4037 GCA_040505955.1 Sedimenticola sp.
GTTGGAGTGCTGATGGCAATACTGCTACACCCACACAGTTGGAGTGCTGATGGCAATACTGCTACACCCACACAGTTTAGTGCGGTCCCTTAACATGAAAAAAATGGATTATCAATACGCGTCGGCATAAAGCACCATTTTTTCACAGAATCAATATATGAGGATGCACAATCAAAAAATAAGCGGCTACACAAAATATATCCACTGTGCCGCCTAAAAAATCAATAAAATCAAAATGGCCGCCAAATATCAATATATTTCTATGAAAGTGCAAACCTGCGTTATAATTAGTAACATTAGCATGAAATAATGACACACATTCGCACAATAATTAATTCAGATGGCTATAATGCAAAATTTGATTATTTTGTAAGGGACATAAATCCAAAATGGCCGCCAAATAACAATATATTTGTATGACTGTACTCAATTGATTTGTTGTGAGTACTTTTACTTCAATGAACGTGATTGTTGGATGCAACAATGTATTTGAGCAACACTGAACTGTGTATAACTGATTTTTTTTCTTCTAATTTCCATAGAAACAAGATGGCCGCCGAAATTCATTATTTTACGATATATTCACTTTCTGTAGGCTATAACTATACATCCATTTACATTTTCTGATTTGGCTTCGTCAACAGTAAATATTAATGTGGGTACTGTTGCAAGGTAACTGGAGACCCACCTCATTACATCTGAATATTTTGTCTAATTTCTATAGATCCAAGATGGCCACCAAAGCTCATAGTTTTACCATATATTCGCTTTCCGTAGGCTATACTTATACATCCATTTAATATTTCTGATTTGGCTTCGTCAAAAGTAGATATTATAGTGGGTACTGTTGCAAGGTTTCTCTCTCCAACACCGTAAAACGTTGCTACCCCATTCTGAATTAGTGGTACACCGGATTCGCTCATTACTGTCTCAGATTCAGGCAATAGTGACATAGTTAAACTATTTTTAGAAATAAGTGTTAGAGTGGTTAGTAGCAGATTGTGGACCTCTCTTTGAAAGTGACCATACTCACCAAACAGATTGAAGTAATGGACAAATGACTGTTAATACATACATTAGATATATTTCTAAAATCATCCAGAAGTGAAGAATATAGGCCACCAGAACATATTTACTCCCTCGTCGAAATATGTTTACCTGTATCATAATGAGAAAGTAAAAAGGTTTTTATTTATGAATGATTTATATTAATAGTTTGGTGAATAAAGGTATATCATGGATGTATTGTATATTTAATGTATTTTTAGACCCCTGTCCGTTACTTCAACCTGTGACTCACCACATCTAAATATACCAATATACATCTAAAACATTGTAACCATCTTGGAGGTTTTACATTAGTCCAATTGTTTCAGCTGGTGTAATATTTATATCAACATAACTCGGTGGCCTTATGGATAGACGATGACTGACTCCGCTTAATTTCTTCATACGTGCTCTCAATCAACTGCTATATATGCTTTTCTGAATCTGGCATTGTTCCCGTTGGTGTTGTCAGTGCTACCATTGTCCGGGTCAGTTTTTTGTTGAGGCCCTGCCGGCGTATAGTGTATATCAAAGGTACACTACTCGGTTCCCATATATATGTCATACTGATCGTTTTTGTTTGGGTGTTTGTATTACCAGTGTTGAGAACCCGATCTTAATGAGCTTGGCTTCCATATAATACACAACATAGTAGACGGCAGCATCGATGGTGGTCGGTTCCTTATGGTATTACTCTACGGGCTCCGTTATCCTCCAATCTACTTAAAACGTGCGATGTAATTCTTCTTGCTGAGCACCCATGTCGCTATCTGCATATGATTTGAATATAGTTGGTTTAATGCTGCAGCATACTCTTCTATCTGTACTTCCGGGTGTTGATTTCTCTTGCGAAAAAGTAATTAATGCGTTTTATATGTCTCGATAACTCTGAATTTGCTATTCAATTAGTCTACTAGCGCTTGATAGTTGCTAACAGTATTGTGTGACAGTTCTCTATATGTAAGTTCACCTGCTTAGCCCTTCTCGTAACGTTCGTAGCAACTCATTCAGTCATGTCACTTCACTGGTATGTATCGGTGGTTAATCGGAATGTATGATGTAGGATGCCAAGCGACCAATCGTTCTTTACCACTAAAGACTGGAAATTTTATCATACCATCAGGACGTGTTGAATTGTGCTGTAGTTCCATCCTCTGTTCTGCTTTGTTTCCCTGACCGTGATTATGTTGCTGTTTTGTGTCTGTCCTGCCAGCAGCACAAAACTCGCCAGGCATGTCACATTGTCACAAATATGTGTCACTATAGACTGACCTCGCCGTAATTTCACTGTATTCATAGTTTTTCTGCTGTATGTGCTCACGGCATGCGGATAAGTAAGCGTTGCCTTTTCGCTAAATATACTTGGATGGTTATCACTATCAGTTTGTGTATTATGCGACTATGCATACTCCCAGCCTGTCATTCAGCCACTGTAGATATACTTTCCATTGTTTCTGGCTGAGAAGTTGAAGGGGTTACGTCCCTATTTACAGTTACCAATGTATGCTCGATCTACTAAACTCCTGGCTTGTTCTATTCACTGGAATGTCTAAGTAGTTTAACGGTGCTTCATGTGTCGTATTGATCAATGGTGGTTGGGAACTACTGGCAGTGTCGTTTGTATGATGTACATGTTGATCATGTTTCTCCATGTTATTAAACAAAATAAAAATACCAATGTGTAATGGCCAAATACTGTTCATGATGTCCTCCGTCAACATTCAAGGTGGGTCATGTACCGAACTTCTATATGGCAACAGGTCACCAACCCATCCAGCAAATTACATCAAGATACGACTAGGGATAGGCAAAGACGGCTCTTCATATAGCCATGTCTGGGTGACTATTCCAGTTGCAGCATGAGCCTGCATCAAACTGATCAAATGTGAATGCAAGTCTGCTAGAGGATGCATAGCCTGGAAGTGTACACATTGGTGTATGTACGATCGATCGTATTGATCTTCTCAGATGCACATGTGCATGGTATTGCTTTGTAGCAGTTAACATTCACGTCCCATGAATTATGACCCCAGACGTGCAAATAGCTTACCATTACATACTCATTCTAATTCAGATCATGATGTCATCCACACACACCAGCTATGTAATATTGCCAGCATATTGGCACTTGGTTGCCATATTGGATATATTCAGCTGAAGCATTAACACAGTCCCACTTCAATGTTAAAAATCTGTAGTCAAGTAACAACACTTCCTATTACATGCAAACATTTCCAATATGACACATATAAAGCGATATAGATTAAACTATTGATATTTGGTGGCCATCTTGGATTTATGGCCATTACTAAAGGATCAAATGTTGCATGATAACCATCTGAATTACTTATTGTGTGAATGAGTGTAACTATGTCATAATCATTTTGCAACATATAATCAAGGTTTGTACATTCATACAAATATATCGATATTTGGCGGCCATTTTGGATTTATGGCCATTACTAAATGATCAAATTGTGCATGATAACCATCTGAATTACTTACTGTGTGAATGAGTGTCACTATTTCATAATCATTATGCAAAATATAACCCAGGTTTGTACTTTCATACAAATATATCGATATTTGGCGGCCATTTTGGATTCATGGCCATTACAAAATAATCAAAGTTGGCGTGATAGCCATCTGAATCAATTACTGTGTGAATGTGTGTCATTATATCATACTATTTTTGCTAAATATAACACATGTTTACATTTTTATAGAAATATATGATTTTTTTGGCGGCCATTTTGAATTTATTGATTTTCAGGCGGCTCAGTGGATATATTTCTTGTAGCCGCTTATTAGGTGATTGTGCATCATCATATGTTGATTCTGTAAAAAAATGGTGCTTTATGCCGGCAGGTATTGATAAATTTGTTAAGGGACCGCACTATTGCACCTCCTGTGTACTTTATGCCCATTATAAAGATATATCAGATACAGACAATATTTGCAAAAGACTATTATTATCAGATATAAAATTT
>JBEVXT010000399.1:0-19452 GCA_040505955.1 Sedimenticola sp.
GTGAAGGAAAGATTCGCTTGGCTAAAATTGTATGGTGAGTTACTTGCGAAGCACGAATAAAATACTATATGTATGACGTCAGTGCTTGGTATAAAATATTTATCATTTTAAATCAAATGGTTAGCACCTTTAAAGGGATGACCCAGTACCCCCATAGATCATCGCTTGCGTCTTGTCGCCCATTTCATAATGAATATTCTGTCCTGTCATTATTGGTTTTGGCTGATCCTTATATGACTTTTTCTTTAACCGTTTTTTAATACTGCTTTTATGTTTTCTAAGAATTCTCGCGCGTTTTTTTATATTATTTTTGCTCATCTGAAATGCACCATTATTAGCTAGATTAAATAATTATCAGGTACATTTTATTAAATTATTTCATGGAGTTAAATGATTTTTTGAGAAATATTCAAAATAATCACGCTTGTTTTAGGACTAGACCTTTCTGACTACATATAAATCCTGATGTCCCCACCAACAAGCCTCGACATAGATTAGTATACTTGCATGCAATACATCATTAACAATCGTATTAACATATTCCTGCGTCACAATTGTATTCCCGTAATCTTTTACATCCAAGTCTTTTTGCTCACTATCTGGAACAAACCAAATACCACTCTCTGGAATGATAGGTCCTCCAAAATGATCACTAGCACTAGTCATTCCATGAGTTGTAAATATAAAATATCCACCTGGTTTTATTGTTTTGAAAAGCGCTTTTTGCCACGCCCCCCACGTGCTATCTGGCATATGTGAAAAAAAACTTAATGCAAATACAATATCAAATTGATTTGTCGCAATCTGAAAATCGGCTGGACTGGTTGATGAAAGTATTGCCTTAACTCTCATCTCTGAAGATATGAATGAACATGCTTCTCTATGTATGTCACATGAAACAATATTTTCTTCTAGAAAATCATTAACTAAATGTCTCGTCACACACCCATAGCCAGATGCAAATTCTAGAATCTGAATAGCTGGTATATCATTTATACCAAGATCACTAAAAATTATCTTTTTTAATTGCCTTGAAGACCTTGCACCATCCTTAAAGTAATATTCAACTGCATCTTCAACCGTCTTGAAATGTGGATTTTCGACGAGAAAGCGAAATATCATATCATCATGATGCACACTGGACACAACACCAGTTTCATCAGCATATCGACGAATATAATCACTTAACATATAAGCATTGCGATTTTTATGTATATTCACATTCGTAAACAAGCGGATTGCTCTTAGAACAAACTCTTTAAATCCATGTTTCTGTATCGTTCTGCAAGAGTTGCCAATAACGGCCAGCCAGCCGCCCTCTGACGCAATTCTTTTTGATAAACGCTTAAATAATCTATTCATATGATTCATTAGTTCTAGTTTACAAACAATATATTGGAATTTTTTACGTCAATACAGATGAATTTCACCCTACATCTAACTGTTTGCAATGGATGCACCTATAGAATAATTACCCAGATAGACTTTAGTTGATTAACCAAGGTAAATATTCAACTCCTTATTGTCACCTAAATCTGGAGAGCCTTCGTTTGATAATTTGAAGGCCTGATACAGATAACGCGCGTAGGATTCTGCTTTTTTCCTAACATCATCACCCACTTCATATTTATTTCTTATAAGCTGCTGAACCTTCATTATTTCTGCTAGCTGATTTTCATCTAGACTGCTAAGTGTTACACTTGCGTTATGGCGCCGATGTAAATTAAGAGCCTTTGGCGAATATGCTATTTCCCCATATTCCAAAAGAAGAATGTAAGTAAGCCAATCACCAGCAATATTATAAGATAAGATTTCTTCAATGTTACTTCGCAAAACCTTCAGCAGTGTCTGACGATCAAACACTGCTGAACTTACATTTGGAATTGTATTCTTGATTGCCAAGCATTCTCGAATTTCATCAATACCATTCCCAACATAATAATCTGTCCATTTGTCCACTGAAACATCAGACAAATAATCCAAATAACTATCGCAAATAACAGAACTTTTTTTGTCCACCTGCTTAGACTGACAATAACTTACTAATACATCACGATTATTCATTGGCTTTAGTACTTCGGCAAGAAACCCAGGTTCCGCCAGATCATCTGCTTCAGCAATCCATACGAACTCACCTTTCGCCATTTCTATCCCTTTTAACCACTGTGCAAATGGACTCCCTGAATTGACTTCATTTTTTACTATCTTGTGGTCAACATCTAACTCTTGAAGTAACAATTTCGCCTTATTAGCACTGTCGTCAGTTGACGCATCATCAAGGAAGATAATCTCGTAAATTGCATAGCTTTGTTTAGCTATAGTTTCTATCCGCTCAGACAAATATTCTCCATAATTATAATTAGGGATAATTACTGATACTCGCTTCAATGGCGCCTTGCAAATTAGAATCAAATCGAAAACGTACCGCCTGAAAGAAAACTCTTCGCTTACGATTTCATGCCCAAGCTTTCCGCGTGCATTTGATTTGTCTTTTTGCGTTAACGATTCAAGCACAGCCAATGCATATGCATCCGTATTGCATTCAGGAATTAACTGGCCACAGCCACGCGCAAGGAGCGAATCGAATCCTCCTACCCCTTTAAATGCAATCACCTCAAGGTTGGAATCTAAAGCCTCTAATACGACCGATGGAAATGGATCTTCTCTTGAAGTTAATGCGTAGATATCCGCACCACCATAGTATATATCTGTCTCAAAATTAAGCCCTTCAAAAATAAAGTTATCGGAATACCCTGAACTTTTCGCGGTGCTATATATCAACTCGCTAATTGTTTTATCAATATGTCCAACCCAAACAAAATACACATTTAGTTTTTTTTTCAAGACCTTAAGGCCAATATCCACAAAAAGGTCTATTCCCTTCCGTGAATCACCATATCCTATTGACAGAACTACAGATGCATCATCTGGCACTCTAAGTCGTTGTCGAAGCAAATTTCTTGCATTCTCTGTATTTGCAATAAGGTTCTTCCTGAACAGTCCTTGTGGTCGTATTATTGAATTCGATAATGGCTCACTTAGAAAGGACTCAAAACCATCAATTACTTGCTTTGCAGGAAAAACAATTTTATCTGAATACTCAAAAATCGATTTAACTTTTTTTTCAAGATGCTGTTTAACAATAATGCTTGGCAATTCATGAATTAGAGTAGCAACATAGAAACCAGCATCCTTTAAGGCTTGTGTTATTGACCCAGAGGATGTTGTATTAGCAATTGCAGAATGTGCGCCACCATCAAAGATGCTGTATAGTATTTCACGCGCCTCCTTTCCTTTAACATTCATTCCTTCTAGCATATAAACCGTGGCGTATTTCTTGTACTCACCAAGCAATATGCCTTTACCGAGCATTATCATGTCAACAGCAAAATTTAGTCTCTCCAGCATCTTTGCAATATGCAGCAATAAATACTGCGCGCCATGTGGGTGTGCATCATGAGCGACCAATACAATACGCTTCTTTTGAAGGTCTGATTTAACCCTTTCTAGTGAGTCTCTCGTTGCTTGCAGGTACGCGTAACCATACTTTTGGTCTGGTTCAAGGCGTGCGCCTTCCGCCCATTCATTCCATGCATTTACGAATACCAGTCGTTGTGTTTTGTCCTCTATGTGTTTAACGGTATCCATAACTGCACTTTCCAACCACCTTCCGTAGATACTCGGACTACTTCCTAAAAACACCGATGCATTATTCATTCTCCTTGCGGTATTGTCCCAAGAAGTACAAACACCACGATAAAGTAAATAGTCAGGCCTTTTGTATAGATAGCTTCTTTTGGCAAGTGACGAGTAATCGTAAATCACTCCAGAAAAGGTATCATTTAGACCATCCATTTCCCCAGTGATAATTGGTGCCCTGATATTATTTGGTGGGAACTCTACTGCACTATCAAATCCATATCTTTTCGGATTGGCTGATTCAAATGACTGAGTATAAGCAAGATGAATGGCACCAATACCGTTCTCTTGACACCACTTCCTCCAACGTTTTGCTGTCTTACGTGGTGAGGGTAGCAATGCTGGACGGTACACTAGAAGAAGAGGATTGCCCTGAACCCTGATGTATCTTGGATCTCGAAAATACTGAGATATATACTTAATAAACTCTATATCATCAATTTCAGAATGCTGTTGTGCTATTAGAATATCACTATTCTGCCCATCCCATCGACGAGTCCAATTTTCATTTGCCCAACATAGGCAAAATGGCAAATCGAGTTCACTAGAACTTAGGTATCTCCTAATAGGTTTTTCTAGCAGCCTCTTTCCTGCAAACCAATAAAAATAGAAGCAAAAACCTCCAATGCCGTATAATTTTGCCAAATTTACCTGTCGACCTAATATATCAGCATCATCCAAATCATAATAACCAAGGTTGCCAGGTATATGAGGCTGATAGTGGCCATTGAATTGGGGGGTTGCACGTTTTACGTTCGTCCATTCAGTAAAACCCTTGCCCCACCAGGCATCATTTTCCGGGATCTGATGAAACTGAGGCAGATAAAACGCAATCAAATTAGTTGGAACATCCTTAATCGGTTCCGCATCCAGCTGTGGAACTGGATTGATCTGCTGGCATTCTTTCAAGTACATCTCCACATTCAGAGATGAGGTTTCCTCTTGACAATATTTAAAGAGATTTGGAAATAATTCTCTTATACCTATCGTGGATACCACTCTATTTATAATTATTATAACTTTTCGCACGAACAAGCGCTTATATCTGACGGGAGCCGGGATAGCAAGCCAGATCCTTTGAACTGTATGAACAACTAAACTTCTTATCAAACTTTATCCCCTTGTCACTATAACAAGTTAGGCTCATCCCCTGATCGAGTGGGTAGAATTCACCTGACCACTCCCTCAGAATTAATATTTCACGATCACGTTTCTATTTGATACTTGTATCATCACGAGGTTTGGCAAATAGCTGTTGATAAAAGTTCCATGCCACCCTTAACGGGGCGGTAATACGCCATGATACAGTTGATTTGATTCTCTCAATTTCATGTTCCAAGGCATTTCTAACCTCTTCAATAGCACGAACCTGTTGCTGTTGCTTATCAATAGTTAGCAAATATTCATTAACTGATGCCAAGCAATCCTCGTGCTGCTCTATTGCTCGCTCCAATTTCACCATCAGTATGGGCTGCTTATCTTGAAAACCTTTCAGGTCCTGATTTATTAAATTGTAAGTATCAGTTGCCAGATCAATATCTGAATCTTGGCGAAGAGCATTATCTCTTGCCTGATGATGGCGAAGATTGGTATCAAGAAACCGGGTAAGCTCTGTGCATATTTCGGCAGGTGTAATAGGCCATTCTATTGAAAATTCTTGGGCAACAGATTCAAACTTACCTCTCCAATTTATCAATAAATCCTCATATGTTAGAAAAACTCTGGGATAGCCTCGCGAATAACATTCTGCATCCAATAAATACCGTAACCAAAGTAGCGCAGATTTCCAAGGACGGATATTGTCACGTCTACTGAGGGAAAGAGCCACTTCACTAGGGTCTCGCGTAATTATTAGGAAGCATGGTTGGCACTCAATCTCGGTGAGAATTTCGAGCCAGAACGGCAATAATCGACACATTCTAGGGTCTTTTATTGCCCATAGCTCAGACCCTGCCAAATCATCCTTTAGCACTTGAATTAGTTCAGCCCGAAACGATCTTAGTTCTGGGTCATTCCACCATTGCTCTGGCAGTGAGCGCTCATCCAGCCATGAGTAACCTAGCTTGCGTAGAATAGACTCATTAATGTCAGACACCAAGCTGTGTTCCCAGTAGCCCTTTGCGTTAATCTCAGGATCTGGTGGTATCAGAGAATTTCCCAGGTGGACACCGAGCAAATGCAACACCCCGCTTAGAGCAGATGTTCCGCTTCTGTGCATGCCTAGTACAATAAGACACCTAGATTTCATTGAAATTCCTGTTATACGGCATACGTACTGGTGATTTTAGGTAATAAATCAACTAGATAGATTTTACTGGAAATAACTTTAATCAGCTAGCCATAACCTTATCCAATTACAATCCAAGCCCTAAATGCCAACAAGTTAATGCGGAATATTAGCGTTTACAGGTATTGTACTTTCTTCATACATCCTCACCATCCTTCTCTGCCTCCATTCTGAACTTACAACTTGGTACGCTCCGGCGGTTAATGCAATGCCTCATAGTTTGGATATATAAGGTCAAATACGCTTGAATTTACTATCTGTCAGATAATATCATAGCAGTATGCACCAGGAGCAACAGTTGAATGACAAAAGAAAGAAATGTAGAGGAGTTCAATAAGGACACACTGGAAGGCGGAGGCTATAAATATACATCGGACAAGCTCTCCTGTAGTTTTGCAAACAGGAGAATAAGCAATTCCGTATTCGGGATGACCGACTTCAAAGGGAAGAGAGTGCTTGACGTTGGGTGCGGTGACGGAACTTATACACTAGAGCTTATTTCCCGTGGAGCGACGGAAGTCCTTGGGATAGACGCGGCTGAGGATGCGGTGAGACTGGCTTCTGAACGCGCTCTGGGTCTTGGTCTTGATAATGTCAGTTTCAAGGTAGCGGACATATATTCACTTCATGAGAATTTGGGCAGATATGACATTGCAGTGGTTCGGGGTATTCTCCACCACCTTTATAATGTTCAAGATGCCATAAGTAACATTGTTAATGTTGCGGACGAAATCATAGTGGTGGAGCCTAATGGTTTCAACCCGGTACTGAAGATCATTGAGAAGCTTTCCCTCTATCACAGGGCGCATGAGGAAAAGAGCTACAGCCCTTCTAGCCTCGATGCTTGGTTTGAGCAGTTTGGCGGAAAGGTTCTGGAATCGGAGTACATAGGGCTTGTGCCTATGTTCTGCCCCGACTGGTTTGCCCGCAAACTGAAGAGCGTTGAACCGGCGTTTGAGAGTATTCCTCTGATACGAAACATTTGTTGCGGACAATATGTGCAGAAAGTATCAACGAGAACCGACGAAGGTAATTGATTTGCTGAAGGTCAAACAGAAAAGTGGATTAACTACATATCAGCCACTGATTGTGTTTTGTGCTTTTCTATTTGTTATATTGTGGCGTTCTCCATTAGTTGAGACTTATATATCAAGCAGTGATCTAGGATATCAACTCTCCCTTGGAAGACTTGTCTTTCATGGACAACACCCATACTCTGACGTTCTTTTATTCTATGGACCTTTAACTGCCTATAGCAGCGCGCTTGCCATTGGTATATGGGACAGTCTTGTCTCTGAAGTTCTAATCTGCACCATTGGCTATGCGGCAGCACTGGCTTTTGTTTCTGCGATAACCAGAAGGGCTTACTCGCCATGGGCAGCATGGCTTGTCCCTTGTGTATGCTTTTTCCTACTTGGCCGATTTTACAAATGGTATTACTGGTTATTTCCAGCAGCAATGCTTTATTTTATGATTCGTTATATCCAAGCTACTGACAAGCATAACTTATGGATCATCGCCGCCTCTCTAGCTGGAGCTATTGGTGGGCTTTTCAGGTTTGATCTCGGTCTGATGTCGGTGGTTTTTATGCTGGCAACCATTTCTCTTGGAAACCTGCGACCACTTAATATCCAGGCAATGGCAAGCCAGTGGCTTGTATTTTTAGTTTCATTTTCGGTGCCTTTTATTTTTTGGTTTTCAAAACTGTATTCGCTCAATGGTATTGATGGTATAAGCTGTGTTATTACTACCTTTATTCTTGGCTCAAAGGATATCGTTACTGCATGGTCATTGCCCATACCTGATTTTTCCTTTAGTGCGCCCTTATCGGTAAATTCGCTTTTGTCCGTAACTTTTGTAGTGATGCCTTTGATTTATATATGTTCCATGTTGTATGGACTGATATATGGCGTACGCAGAAACAATGAAGATTCGCCAAGAGCGAAGATTATATTCCTGATTGGAATGATAGGCATTGGAATATACCCACAGAGCCTTAGTCGCTCTGACGTAGCACACCTGCTGCAGGTAATATGGCCTGTCGTTATTGCAATACCATGTCTTGGAGCGGCTCTATTTAAGCAAATCAGTTATATGCAAGTAAGGGCAGGGAGGTCACTGAAATTTTCACTGAGCGTGTTAATTTTAATATCTCTGAGTGCTGTGATTGGTATTTCAAGGGGAGCGCCAAGGGATCTTCGTCCGATTGATTTTAGACCCATTGATAATTTCAAAAGACTCCATCTTGGCATGAGTGCAAAAATGGAAACGCCGAATGCTGAGATGTACAAGAGGCTATTTTCAGAGGCCAAGAAGTTAACAAAACCTGATCAGTCAATTCTTACTCTTTCTCTGACGCCTCAATTTTTCTATTATGCAGATCGAAGGGTTAGTGGGATGCTGAATGCTTATGGCCCTGGGGTTCTGACCGGTGAGGTTTTAAGGCAAAAAAACCTCGAAAGAGTCATAAGTGATCCTCCTGCTACAATACTAGTTCAATCTCCTCAATGGAGGCGACGTGGCGAAGGCTCGCTGCATTATATATACCCGAAATTAATTGAGTACCTGGAGAATATGTTCAGTACGATAGCATATGAAGATTCGGGTTGGTCAATACTAGTGAAAAGTCAATGGCACTAAATCAGACAGAAAATCCTAGCCTTTGGTTTATCTTTCAATATCTTTTTGGAGGAACCGTAGACAAGAGAAAACTATGCTTGAAGCATTTTAAAGGTAGGGGCCGAGTACTTGAGATCGGTTGCTCACTGGGAAACATATCATCTGTATTTATCAAACATAATAATGTTGACTTCCTGGGGATAGATATTGATAAGGCTGCTATTGAGTATGTAAGCCGTAGTTTTTCCTCGCACTCAAATGTAGAATTTCTTTGTATGGATTTTCTTGAATTTGCAAAATCCAGTACTAATTTTGATTACATCCTTTTTGCAGGAAGCCTTCATCATATGGACGATAATTTATGCCACAACATGCTGCATAGTGCTGAAAGCGTGGTTGATGATAATGGGTTGATCGTTGTAGTTGACCCCCTTCTGCCAAGGCTAGATGACCCCTGGTTTGTCAGGGAATTTATTAAGCTAGAGCAGGGAGAACATCTTCGTACGGCTCAGCAGATGGATGATCTTGTGAATAGCATTGACTGTTTGAGCATAATTCATAGAGATGAGGTACTTATAGGCGCTACCCCATTAGGCGCGCCGCTTTGTGCAAGGTTTATCGTCTATGTTTTTAAAAAGAAGTAACTATATCCAGGTCTTTCACACAGTGATCCGTGATCTGATATCTTTGCAAAATCCGATAGCCAGTGGGGGTAAATACTAAGCCACTGAATGGATATTGTTGTTAGCGGTTGAAAACCGAGATACTTTTGTAGATTCCTATGCCACTATATGATGCTACAAGATCAGCTCATCTTAACCTAGCTCGAACAGCACTTGAGTCATTTTTTCTTCACCAAAGGTTTGATACCGATGGCAAGCATGTTGCCGACACGTAGCGAGACCTGCGTATCTGATAGGCCAGTACGGGTCAGAGCACCAGAAATTCGGTTCTTTACGCCTACGGGCAGTGGTGTCAGGCGGAGCCAGTAGCGTAGGGAGTAGGTATTACAGATTGACTTTAAGTTGATTGACTCGAAGCCGACTCGTTCCAGCAGTGTGCGAACCGATTGCGGGCTAAAAAGTTGTAGGTGTTCTATGTCGATGATCGGTGAACTCAAACCAAGCAGGCGATTGAAAGGCGCGCGCCAGTTGTGGACGACTACCGCAAGCATACCACCCGGCTCCAGTAACTCGAAGGCCTCACCGACAAATTCACTAGGATTGGCCAGATGCTCCAGAGTCATAAAAGAGCACAGCAGCGATAGCCTGATATCAGCAAGCAAGGCTGGTGAGAACATGCCTTGGCGCAGCATGGGCCGTACTGCCGGGGGAGCTGCCTCAATTGCTGCACTCGAAGGTTCAATTCCGATAACTGGATTGAAACCGCTTTGGAGAAGCCAAGGTAGTAACGGCCCGCTACCCGCACCTACATCCACTGCTGCGTTTCGCCCGACAAGACGTGCTAGATGTGGTGTTAGTGCCTTCGCATAGCTACGCGCTGCGGCTTGTGCTTCTGGGCATGAATCGTAGGCTGCTTCTGAGTAGGCCGTCAACAGGAATTCCTTGGCCGGGGGCGTAGGCGCATAAACAAGATCACAGTTTGTGCAACGTACGAGGCGCAGACACATGAATTCAGGTTGCTTGCGTGAGGCGTAGGTGAAATCGCTTATCTTACCTGGGTCGACGCGCTCATCCGCAAAATGTGCTTGTGATCTGCTGCCACAGACCAGACAGGCTCGTTTCACGATAGCTTGGGGTGTGCACTGTTTGATTAGTTACGCCCTTTGTGATGGGCCGGGCGTACTTCTCCGTGCACTATCAGGTTGCGGCGAATAAAAGCCGGTCGTGCCTTGGTCTCCTCGAAGATTTTACCTATGTACTCGCCGAGCAGCCCGATGCCGAGAATGGCGAAGGAACCAAAAAACATTACCAGCAGCGAGAGGAAGGTTAGCCCTTTTGGTACAGATTCAGGGTCTAGCGCGCGTATAAGGATGCTCAACGCTGCAAGGCCGACCGTACCGACGCAAGCAATTCCACCTAACATCGTGAGCATGTGTAGCGGGATGCGCGAGAAGGAAAAGATGCCCTTCTTTGCCCAACCGATATTTTTAATCCAGCTATTTGTACTTACTCCAAACATGCGCTCTGGCCGCACATAATCCACGCCCACTTGTTTAAAGCCCACATAGGCACGCAGCCCACGTAGAAAAGCATCGCGCTCCCGGCACTGAAGCACCCAATAAACAACTGAACGATCCATCAGGGAGAAGTCGCCTGCATCCCTTGGAATCGGCACTTCGCTCATTGCCGCTAATAATCGATAGAAGCCACGGTAACAGGCTTCAAGGAGCACCGGCATTTCGCGCTTAACGCGTCGCCCGTAAACGACATCAGCGCCAGCCCGCCATTCCCGAACAAAGTCCTCAATAATTTCCGGAGGGTCCTGTAGATCCCCGTCCAGAAGAACGCTAGCCTCCTTGCTAGCAAGCTCCATTCCACTTCTGAAGGCTGATTGAGAACCAAAATTTCTAGCATGTATGATACCTATCACATGAGGGTCCAGTGCACTTATTTCCCTGATAACTTCGGCGGAATTATCTGGAGAGCTATCGTTGACGAAGATAATCTCATAATCCAATCCGAGCCGATTGAAAACAGAAACCAATCGCTCGTGCATGATTGGAATGGCCTGCTCATCCTTGTAGCAAGCGATAATCGCAGAGATTGAATTTTTTTCCTTGCGCGGTTGCTGCTTCTTAGTGAGCTTCGAGAAATCGTTATTCACCAGATGATTTTCCCACCAGTCACGGGTGTGAACCAGGCCATCTTCCAACCAGATCTTTGGCGTCCAGTCTAGAATGTCTCTTGCCTTTTTTGGGTTCGCATACCAGTTATCAACATCCCATAGGTGACCAGCATCCGGGCTAAACTGAAGCTCTTCCTGAATATCAAATAGTTGTCTAGTCAGATTGGCGAGAGAAGAAAGGGATGTTTGTATTCCTGTTCCTATGTTGAAAGACTCCCCGGCAATCTCGGGGCACATACACAGCGATGTATCAACGAATGCCGCGATAACATCATCTACATGTATAAAATCCCTTGTAACTTCAGGGCGTGCGAACATTGGAAGCTTCCCAGACATACTTTTCTCGCAAAGTACGGGAATCAGACGAGAGCTGTCCTCATATGGTCCATATACTGAGTACAATCGTAGGTTGACGACTGGAACACCTCGCACTTTTCCATAGTAGGCAATCGCTTGGCTTGTTGCAGCCTTACTCACTGCATAGTGACTGTTCGGGATCAGAACATCAGTTTCGGCAGGAGCAGATGCATTCAAGCCGTATTCAGACGAGCTTCCAGCGTGGATATAGGCGGACATATCGAGTTCGACGATCTCCTCCATCACACGAATAAAGCTCAAATAATTGGTTGAGTGTATGCGCTCGAATTCTTGTTCGAATGGATAGGCACCAAAAGACGAGCAATCAAATACCGTTTTTGGTTTTACCCGATGAAAAAGAGAGAGGACGCTGACGGGATCTTGAAGATTCAGGAACGAAATGTTGGCCGCCGATATTTCATTGAGCCTCCATGAATCTCCGGAGAAAACAGTACCAACAACATCCTCTCGGCTTTCAAGGCACCGACGTAGCAAATTTGCACCAATGAAACCACTCGCACCAACAACAAGAATGGGGCCATGCAGACTTTTAATTTTGCTATCGAGGCTCATGTTTTTCCCCCGAAACCATAGCTAGAACCCCAACAGCATCAAGGCCGCATTGGGCACGATGAAACTCTTGCGATCCAAAGTGATCTGTCGGGTATCCGAGAGCATGGCGGTGAATAAAATTCGAAACCTGGATCCCCAGATGAGCCATGGTGAGAGCCACATGCATCCCGAGCCCGCCGGCAGCTACATGCTCTTCGATAACGAAAAGCCTTTTCCCCGCTACTTGAGCCCAGAACTCCTCTGGAATCGCATCGGCATTGAATTCCGTAACAGCCCAGACAGATGGCCTGTCACCAATCGGCACATCCAGCAATGACTGCCACGCTATACCTGACACGGGTCCTAAGGCGGCGATGGCTCCCTGCTCTCCACTCAGCACCTGTCTCCAGGGAGCGTATTGTGGAACCTCAACACCCTTGGGCTTAACATCATA
Source organism: Sedimenticola sp. (assembly GCA_040505955.1). Lineage (GTDB taxonomy): Bacteria > Pseudomonadota > Gammaproteobacteria > Chromatiales > Chromatiaceae > Vondammii. Next base: position 12,777 of record JBEVXT010000399.1, read on the forward strand.
GCCCAGTCGAAGATACGTTGGCGAGGACAACTTGGCCAACATTGCCGGTATATCTTCATCAAATGCCGGAGCCAGAACCGTGACGCCCAGGGAATTCATAGCCGCGCAATCCTCAAGCGCATGATGGGTTGGTCCCATGTGACCATAGGCATAACCACCACCGTTACCGACTAAACAAACCGGGAGATTAGCTAAACAAACGTCATTGCGTATTTGTTCGAAAGGGCGCGCATAACAAAATGGAGCAATACTATAGGCAAAAACCTTAAATCCCTCGCGTGCAAGCCCAGCTGCCACGCCGATCATGTTTTGCTCAGCAATACCGGCATTGATGAAACGGCTTCCAAAAGTTTCTTTTACTTCTTCTAGCGCCATAAAACCAAGGTCGCCAGTCAGAAAATAATAATCGTCTTTGTTACAATGAGAAATGACCGTCGCTGCAAAAGCATTCCTCATGAATCACTACCCGCATTAATCCTCGCGCATGCCGCAAGATAGTGCTCTTCAGAAAGAGGGAGATAATGCGACTCCATTTTCCCCTCAAAATGCAAGCCTTTTCCTTTAATGGTATTTAAAATTAATATATTAGGATTTACTAATGATTTATTTTCTAACGATATCTTTATCTCTGAGCAGTTGTGCCCGTCAATACGTTGAGCATGTGCGCCAAAAGACGTAACTCTAGCAGTTAAATCGCTACAAGATATCACATCTTCAGTCTTACCAAATCCTTGCAAACCATTTTGATCGATGACAATGGTTAAGTTATTGAGTTGATGATGAACTGCAAAGGCTAGCGCCTCCCAGCAACTTCCCTCTTGCCATTCTCCATCAGAACACAAGCAGTAAATCTGGCGATCTGAGTTTTTATGCTTTGCTGCCAAGGCTAAGCCTGAAGCAAGCGAGGGGCCGTGCCCCAAGGAGCCAGTAGAAAAAAGTAGGTCTGGTATCCCAGCGCCACTTGGGTGCCCGGGGAGAAGCGTATTATCTTTGCAAAAAGTTTCTAGATCTGAATCCTTAAGCTTTCCAAGACTCCAAAGCACTACATATAGAGCACCCGCAGAATGACCTTTTGATAAAATGAAACGATCATCTGGTTTCATTACAAAATGGTGAAGAATCATCAATGCATCTAGGCAGGAGAGATTTCCGCCAATATGGCCGCAATTTGATTCGTAGTGCATTTTTAAAAGCCTAAGTTTGGCTGCACCCAATAACCTCTCAATGTTTTTTTTCATATTAGATACGAATCAGGTTCAAAGAAATACTTTACTCTTTTCTATATTTAGCAATCAGCATGGTTCTTTAGCTGTGATTCTACTGTTTTGTACTTAGATAATAGATCTCTTCACATTGGTGGTCTAGGTAGAAATCGGGCTATTTGTAATTACATCGTAGTTTGTATTTAAGATCCCTGGCCTTTTCCGAAGCCCTTCTATATGGAGAGACAATCTTCTTGGAAACCAATCTATATATCGTTTTCGATCAGTTGAGATAAGTCCAAATGCAAGTGTATATGTTCCAGGTGTAAATGGAAGAGATTGGATATTCATACGTATGTGTCTCTCTCCTGATATTTCTGATTTCCAGTTTTTCAGATTATCAGTAGCCAAGGTTAAAATGATTTCGTTGTTATGCCAAACCCTTACTTCGAATTGAGTATTAGATAACTTTAGATTTCCCGTATTCACTATTAACGAGAACTCTAAGGGGGCATTTGGTTGTATCGTTCGCGTTTTTATATTGCCTGAAGTGATTTCAAATTCTTTTATTATGCCAACGTTATCTCCATTTCTTAGTAAAGAAGTGCCCGCACCTGCTTGCTTGTACATACTTGCATTGTACGAAGCAATACATTCAGATGGGTGGCCGGCAGCTGATATTTTACTATTTGAGATAAGTATGCACGAGGAGCATATGTTCTGGATTTGTTCTAACTGGTGACTCACCAAAATGACTGCACTACCTTCGGTGATTAGCTTTGATATGTGATTATAGCACTTGATAGCAAAAGCCATATCACCAACCGCAAGGATTTCATCGATAAGCAAGATATCCGGTGACAAATGTGCCGCAATCGAAAAACCGAGTCGTGCATACATACCGCTTGAATAGTGTTTTACTGGTGAGTCAATAAATCGCTCAAGTCCAGAGAATGCAATAATCTCATCAAGCCTGTTTCTGATCTCTTTCCTGCTTAGTCCAAGTATGGCTCCATTGATATATATATTTTCCATTCCTGTCAGCAAGGGGTGAAATCCTGCACCTACTTCTATCAATGCACCAACCCTTCCTTGCCTAGCGATCATTCCCGTATCTGGTAGGAAGATACCATTTATGAGCTTGAGTAAGGTACTCTTACCTGCCCCATTGGGCCCGATCAAGCCTAGACACTCACCGCGTCTTACCTCAAAGGAAACATCCTTAAGAGCCCAAAACTCATCCGGCCTGAGCTTTACTCCAGATGGTGGTAGATTAAAGGTATCTCGCACAATATCAGCGATACCATAGCGCATCGATCGTTTCAGGGAGCGGCAGTATTTCTTGCTCACCCCTTCTGCCCTTATCAAGACTTCATCGTTCATAATCGGCACCTGTCATCATTATTCAGGCACGCTCTGCGATTCTTGGTATGGTGAGATAGAAGATACGCCATCCGATAAGGAATGTTGCGCAGGCAAAGATGGCCGCACCCAAAAGCAAGTCTGCATGCAGCAATTCACCGTATGCCAGAAGATCCTGTGTTGCAATCAGCAGGGGGCTGAATGGATTGATTATATTGACCAGAAAGAATGGGGCTGTGACCGGTGGCGGATAGAGTACCGGAGCTGCAAACATGCCAAAGGTTAGCGCCATACCAACAGCGTTACCGATGTCGCGTATAGCGAGATTGGCAATGGCGAAGAAGAAACCTAGCCCGATCGCCATCAGGATCACTGGGATCAGCAATATAGGTATCCATAGGGCGGCCAGGGGCGGTATGATTTCATACCAAAAGAATACGAGTATGGTGGGCAGCAGGCGGATAAGGAAGTCGATGAGGGGTTGTCCTACTGCGGATATCACCAAAGTCTCTTTAGGAAAATTGATCTTGGTTACGAGTGAACTAGCATTGGTGAGGCTATTGGTGCAGGCAGCGAGTGATTGTGAAAACAGCTGCCATACGCCGATACTCCAGAGGGCAAAGACAGGATAGGGAAGCGGCATTTCACCGATAGGTAATACCCTGTTGCTGGTAAGGAAGGTGAAAATGGCCACGGTTACCAAGGGCGGCAGTATGGCCCAGATATAGCCCAGCACGGACTGGCGGTAACGCGCAGAGATGTCGCGATAGACCAAGCGCCAGATCAGTTCGCGAGCGGACCATAGTTCACGGGTCATGGTCCCCCAGATGCGTATACCTGCCTTGCGCATAGCATCGGGGGTATAGATCTTTTCCGGAAGGTGTATTTTAGATGATGCTGGCATGCTTATCCCTCAACCATCTTTTCAGGGGCCTCGTTCGCAGCATCAGAACGTGACCAGATAAGCAAATTGGGGCGCTTTCTGAAAGTGTCACGCAACTTGAAATATTCAGCTGGCTTGAGGGTCAGCGTTCTGATTTTACGACCGATATAACGCTCTGTCTTTCCAACCAGGTCGATGAGATTAGTCTGGTTGATATGGCCGATAAGAACCAGATCTATAATACCCGTGTCCTTGCCTTCGGCATAATCGTCAATTATGAGTGCCTGTTCGAGTGCTCCCAGGCGCTGGATGATGCTGTCCATGATTCGATCCATCCCCAGTGACTTCCGCACCATGGACTGTAGTTCAGGAAATAGCGGGTGCTGCTGATTGGCACGATATAAAATCTGCCTACCACTCTTCTCACTATTCAATAGGCCGGATTTATTGAGGTTATCCAACTCAAATTTCACCTGACTGGGTGAGACATTGAAATCTTGCGCCAACTCTCTGACGTAGCATTGCACATGAGGATTGAGGAACAATCGCATCAACAATCTGACTCTCATCTTAGAGGTTATTAACCCGCTGAAAGCATCTAACACATAACACCTTGCCGCATCACGTTCTACTTTATAGAACTAAATAGCGCACATTAAGTCTATTGTCAATCCATCTCCGATAATAATTCAGGAGCAGGTGCTAATTGTAAGAATGGTTTAGTGTAGGGAAGCTACAGATGCTGACTCTAATTAAAAGCCGCATCTGCATCACAACCTCAGTGATATAAATACCAAGAATTATGGTAACAATTCAGTTGGGTACGAGGTCGGAGTCGATTGCATCGTAAATAGGTGGTAATAACCAACAATCTTGGTGCAATGCTTCCACTCCCTGCTCACGCTTCTTACCCACATCCATGTGGGCAATCGACTCCGACCCCTGCCGTAGTAACCCACAAACAGGTACCACTGAATAGTTACGAATTATGAAAGGTCACTAACCTTAACGATCATTCATTCTTGAGTGTGAGATACCATAGTGAAGAGCTGTGATTTGTTCAGACACCAAGCCCATAAGGAACACCAACATCGCTGTAATGAACATGACGCCTGCCATGCTTGAAAAACTACCCGTATTGAAATAGAAATAGAGGTAGCGAGCCAGCCCAAGCAGGAAGAACAATAGGCTTGCAGGAAAGAACAATCGCATTGGTGAAAATAGAGTCGTCACCTTCATGATGACCACCATAAAACGTATGCCATCCCGCACAAAGCTAATTTTACTCTTACCTTTTCTGGGAAGTGCTTTTATGGGAACAAATGTGACAGGGTATCCCGACCTGTAATAGGCCATTGTCGATGTTGTTGGATATGAAAATCCATTGGGCAGAAGGTGGATGAATTGCCGAAAAGTATCACGCTTGACAGCCCGAAAGCCGGAAGTCAAATCGGGAATGGTGCGTCCGGTCATAAGCGACGCAAACTTATTGAGTAGCCGATTCCCAAGGCTGCGACCAATATTTGCATGAGAACCACTAACACGAGACCCCACCACAAGTTCATAGCCCTCATCGACTTTCTCAAGTAGCTTTTCTATATCCTGCTCATCGTGTTGACCATCAGCATCCATAAAGACCAGGGTATCACCCTTTGCATGCCTTGCTCCTGTCTTGATAGCAGCACCGTTGCCCATATTGTAGAGATGACGCACCACACGTGCGCCTGCATTCTCAGCTTCTGTGGCTGTAGCATCACTGGAGCTATCGTCGACCACAAGGATCTCTGCTTCAGGAAATCTCTTCCGGATGCGACCAACAACTTCTCCCACAATCCCTGCTTCATGGTAGGCCGGTAGCACTACACTCAATTCACACATCAAGATAATCTCTGCAATTACAGCCAGTAACGACCATGCCCACCATAATAGATGCTTTTACTCTGCTCGCAAGTATGTTGTACCCACAACTTCCAACAAAAATAGCCTGGCACATTGAAAACCCAATTCACAAAAAATAACACTGGGCACTAAATTTACCTTCTACTCCAATACGATGGCTCCATTTTGCTATAATCTACTTTAAAATTGGCATAGAATGACAGTACAAATCGGGCACTTACCGGTAAAACCGTGTGGTCGTTCCCGACAATACCAAGCAGATCACAGAAATAGAGGAGCAGTGTACCCTGCTAAAGATGGGCATTTGCGTGTAGCACTACGGTCAGATATGCATGTGGCTACATAGTATTACATACTGGCTCAAGCGGCCGGTAGCTGTAGAAAAAGTTGATTTTCACTAAGCTGGGCTGGCTATATAGATAATGGTTACCACTAAAGCAAATATGGGAGTAAGTGGACTGGCTCGCAGGCTGGTTCATGACGGCCTATTGTCAGAAGAGAGTGCACATACAGCCTACCAACAGGCAAAAAAAAAGCGGCAGCCATTTGTAACCCACCTGATTGAAAAGGGCCTCGTTTCCAGCCGAAAAGTGGCTGAATCCGCTTCACATGAGTTTGGCGCCCCCCTCTTTGATCTTGATGTCCTTGATTTTGAGACCATTCCCACTGATCTGGTAGCGGAAGAACTGGTACGAAAGCACCATGTACTCCCACTATTCAAAAGAGGGAACCGACTATTCCTTGGCGTTTCCGACCCCACCAACCTTCAGGGCCTGGATGAGATCAAATTCCACACCGGCCTGAGTACGGAGGGAATACTTGTTGAAGAGGATAAGCTTACCCGTTCCATCGAGACTGCACTCAATGTTGCTGATAACAGCATGTCTGACCTGCTGGATGCTGATCTGGATAACCTCGATATCACCCATGAAGAGGAGCGACCTCAGGGAGCAGAGGGAGACCTTGATGTTGATGATGCACCTGTCGTACGCTTTGTTAATAAGATGCTTCTGGATGCCATCAACCTGGGGGCATCTGACGTCCACTTTGAACCCTATGAAAAAACTTTCAGAGTGCGTTACCGCCAGGATGGACTGCTTTCTGAAATAGCTTCCCCTCCAATCAATATCGCCCCACGTCTCACGGCTCGCGTAAAAGTGATGGCCAGACTCAACATCGCAGAACGACGAGTACCCCAGGACGGGCGCATCAAAATGGTATTATCGCGAAACCGAGCGATCGATTTTCGTGTCAACACCTGCCCTACCCTCTATGGTGAAAAGATCGTAATGCGTATTTTGGATCCCACCAGTGCCCAGGTGGGAATTGA
>JBEVXT010000400.1:0-2850 GCA_040505955.1 Sedimenticola sp.
TAATTCATGGCCAATGATAGCTACAAATGGCTAGGTGCACGATGTCAAACAACCAAATATATGCTGACAAAAAATTGATTCCAACATATGGTCACAACCAGTGACTTTTTTCGGTATCTCAAATGCCGTAAAAGCACCCAATTTCACGCCCCGAAAATCGCTCGCCGAAATCTCCGGCGGTCGCCCATTATCCCAAAGAACATGCACAGCTAGTACTGAGTCTTGAACATTCTTCTCCTTCTTCCAGAAGCCTCATGATCTAGTTTCTACATACAATAGTGCAATTTTCATGGCCATTACTGAAATATATCAAAGTTCGGACACCCCCATTTCACCCACATCCTTCGTGCCATTAGTCCCCATTAGTCCCCTGAGACCTTAAAGCCAGCACTTTGTTTCCAGCATTTTAAAGTTTAAACATGTATGTGTAGAGAGTGTAAACAATGTACATACATTCACATTGTAATTATATTAGGAAGATTTTGGGTATGTCTTGTCATGTGACCTGGCTTAGTGTTGCCTCTGCTGATGTCATTTGATGGTTAACGGACTATACCGGGTGTGGTGGATGGGAACGAGTGTCTCTATATATGTTGAGTATAACAAATTATAATTCTAACTATTTGTGATATCTTGGCTAATCAATGTCGGAATTTGGAGAAAATGAGTAAATGCTGAATGGTATGTGTACGGAAATAATCACAAATATTCAATTGTATTTTCGGCAATACGTTGTGATTCCACAACGCGATTTTCGACATTTTCAAGCCAAAATATGAAGGTAGAATAATGTATAAGACCAACAAAATCGAAATTATTGTAGCTTCAGAATCAAGTGAAGCAAAACTGCAGTTGCGGAACAACCAAAAACAACAGAAACGCTTCTACGACTGAAATGCCAAAGACCTGCGTCTACTATAGCCTGGCGATACCATTCGGTACCAACACGAGAGAGCATAGAAACCCTCCGTGTTAGCAGAAAAACATCAAGCGCCTCGTTCATATTTAACTTAGACACTGCTAAGGAGAAACCGATATAATTTACTAAAAACAAACGAGGTACAACCACAAATCATGGGGGATGATTGCATTGAAATACATGTAGTTTCAATTCTTCAAGTTAAGTAAACTAAATGTCGTGTTGCGCGTTTATATTGAACTATGATATAGTACATGTATAACTATTCTACATCAAGTAAACTTTTTGGGTACATAATGTGGTGTATTGTTACAGTTTTATTGGACTGTTGTATCCGATTATCTCCCCTATCGGAAGTTTAAAACCAATGGCAAAATGACAAAATGTGCGTAAATGTAACAGAATAAACTGGTACAATCAATCGGCATTGATCATTAGACTTGACAGTGGAAACACATATATGCGACACAGTCCCTTCAAGGCAGCGCCCGAAGTTCTACTAACGCTTAACAGAAATCTCATACATATGCTCAAACATTCCGACTAGTTGATCCTGGTCTATGGTGCCTGTTGATGATTTGTTTTGTCTGTTTTGGTTACTAAAATGGAACAGATATTATACAGTGATATATACTAGTATGTCCTTTTAATGAAAGCTATGAACTCGAAATGGTTAGCCCTTAACTGTAACAGTTATATATCGTCCTTGCTTTAAAATCATTGGTAAACATGCAAAGAAATACAAAATTAACTTGTTCCATAAATCCTATTTCACCAGTCACATCAACTCATTGTTAACTTAACTGCCACACATAACTCTTGTGTGAGAAAACAACGAGTGTTAAAAAACATGTTTATCATGGTAAAGCTTCACCATCTAAAACCCATTCATTTGGGCAAATCAGATGACTCGTGTAATAACTAGTGACCACTCGGTATAGCGCAGTCCCCGTCCCAACTTGATATACAGCAAATAATCATTATTAAATGGAGACATTGATAACCTAATCACTTATAACGAGCTCTGTGAAACCATTGTGAATTGTGAATGTGGTTCTTTGGGATGTTCTATAAATTGACTGGAATATATAATAAACTCACCACAGTCTCGAAAGTTGATGATCTTGGCGAAAGAGACGGCCACGCAGGTGGCAAGTAACAGGAATCTCAACATGGCGCAGGTATCGGTGTGTGAAAAAGGGAAAGCCGGACACACTTGCGCACTTTATATAGACGCGGTCGTGAGAGAACGCAAAAGGCACGGCTCTACTCGACCGACCAGCGTAATCGGAACGTAATACTGCATGCCGTCAAGATTGGTCCATGTGGTGTTTACCTGGTACGAATAAATACAGACCCGAAGGGTAGGACAAGACAGTGTCTGCCGTACTTAGTAGATCAGATTCTGCAGGCCGGTTGAGAAGTACGCCAGATACATTAATGGCTGAATCGGTTTTCATGTGAGGGCGGGCCCGGATAGATAAGATAGTCTAGTTCATGTGCACTAACTCATAGTCGGCACATGTAGACATTCTCATATAAGAAACATGGCCTGTAAAATGTTTTATCATTTATGTAGATCGAAGGTTAAGGTCAGACTTCGGTAATTAAGACTCTGTCATAGGATGTATCCATATACCAATTTGGTACATGTATATTTTGTCAAATAGGAAATATGTTTTGCACAAGTCAATCTCAAAACGAAATTACGGCCTTCACAAGTGTGTTTCTTTAACGTGGTTTAGATATCACAAACGCAAAGGCCAAACAGCCTGGACAGAATACCCATCCAGCCAAAGATGTATCCACATACATACCCAGTTTGGTATATGTAGATGCTGTCAAAAAAGAAATATGGCCCTTAGAAAAAGTTTCATTTAGAGTAAGCAGGTCAAGAACAGACTGACCTAATTTACCAGATTCCATACCGT
>JBEVXT010000400.1:2860-3565 GCA_040505955.1 Sedimenticola sp.
AGATGTATCCAGTGGCGTAGCGTCCTGTAGGCACTGTAGCCACGTGCCTACACTTTTGTTTTCGAAAAAAAAATGAAAAAGAAATACATGTATATAATAATGCCAGAATGCAATAAAAAATGAAGCGTGTAGGGGTAGTCATGTATGATGTGTAGCGAACCCATCTAATAATAAAATAAATACGTATTTTATTACTTATATGATAAAATCGAATATTTGAGTTTGTTATAGCTATGATAGTAGCTGAACATTTGTTAAGTACTACGGTTGCCTTAACGGTTGCCTTAATATTTAAACTCATAAAATCATTCAATATAGACGGTTTCTATACAAAGACACATTATTTACCACGATACTTTGGATACAGCAGCCATTTCGTATGGTATTCTCCTAAACGACTACGATGCCATTTAAGGACTATTTTTTTCGCTATTTTCGATTGGTGTATCACGTGGGACTCACGCATGCATAATTAATGCTAACTGAATCACAAATTGGCGGATGCCTATTCACCAAACTCATATTACAAGTGCGTCAAGTGTGATGTATAATCTAACTTCTTCCGGTACTGGACAAAGATTATTTTAGAAATGACCTGCATCAGAGTTTCTATATTCGCTTTCATAATTTCCGTAATGTAAAAATGTTTCTATTGATATTATATAGCATGGATAATGTATTATTATTGGTACACATAATCATGGT
>JBEVXT010000401.1:0-5605 GCA_040505955.1 Sedimenticola sp.
TCCACGATGTCGTCGGCCGGAATCCAAGAATTAAATTTGTCCGGCCACCCTTCGAACTTCACCAGATGTTCCACTTTTCCCGCCTTTTTACGTTTTCTTATTGTTTTTTCTACAATCCAAAGCGCGTCGTCAGCTTTGTCCACTTTCTGAAGTTCCTGTTCGTAGAACGTACCCACGAGTGTTTCGTCTGAAAAATCTCTCACTCTATATATCGGGATGTCCTGACGCATGAATCTGTCAGAAATTTTAAACAATTCGGACGTCCACTTTTGCTGATAATCCCGTTGAAACGTATACCTATTATACGCCAGCCTCACTAAATCGTCGATTTCGAACCGATATTGTCTAACTGATTTGTTCATAGTGTCATACTTGTCAGCCGTTTTATTGTACACGCGATCCCACACTTCGGCTTCGTTGCTTTCGTTTATTTCCGCCGGTGACAAGCCGCGGCCTAAAGTTCTGTGAGGGGTGTTGTTGTAGCTATCCGCCAAATCCTGCAAATGTTCTACGAATCTGTACGTCCTCGAACGTTGAAAGAGTTTGTGCATTTTGTTTCAGACAGTGCGAATAACTCTTTCCGCCACGGATACCTTAATGTCTTCGTTTTGGGTCGTGAAATATTTTATGTGTCTTTTAGTCAAATACTTCTTAAACAGGGCGTTATTGAACTCTGACCCCTTGTCGCTGTATACGATCTCTGGTGATCGCCCTTTAGTTAAGACTCGATCGAAAGCTTGTACAACGTCCTTAGCCTTTCGACTTTTCAACGGTTCGATAAACAGGTACTTCGAAAAAACGTCTATGACGACCATTAGGTAAAGAATCCCGTCGTTGTATTTAGATATGTTCTCCACGCTGGCGAGGTCGATACCCCACTGAGTATCCACGCCGGACACGACGGTATGTCTTCTAGGAAATTTTCTTTTCAAATCTCTATGTAGAGTATGAACGTCTTGTTCGCGTAACCACAGTTTAATCTTGTCCTTAGTAATTTTATATTTCCCTTCTTTCTTGACGATTTGGTACAATTTGTCCGGTCCTGTGAACGAGGCTGGATGTGCAGGGTCGAAATATACGGAGGCTAAATAATCATTATACGACATGTTAGATGGTTTTATTTTTCTACGAATGAACAACAGAGTAGGAACGTCTCTTTTATTCTTTAGACTTGGAAATAAAAGAAATGTCAAACACACAATTATAATAAGTACGTTACAATGTGTGTGTCCTTCAACGGTATACGGCGCATGATTTTTTTAACGTTGAACTGCTAAATTTTCGACGAATAAGCATTTTAAATCGCATATGTCTACCGATAACGAAAATCTAGCGTCCAATAGAATCCGTGTATTGAATATTCGGCTGACTATATCACATACAACTATTTGCAGATTTGTCAATCTGCTAAATAGTATCTCTAAACTCATGTCTCAAGCCTACGTTGATGCAGTTAGAATGGAATGTAGGGAATTGTGCGTAGAAACGGAGGTAGAAAGTTGCAAGAAGAAAGTGACTATAAAATTGGATACGCATTATCAGTTATCGATATCTCAAAATGGTGTTAATATAAGGAAAGGAACACGATCTGTGTGTATTTCTAAGGAGACATTAATGGAAATATGTGATTTAAAAGAGACTATTTTACTATGTTGTTCATTCGTGGAACATTAAATAATCCTACCACTTATTCCGGTGAAAGCGATATTTTGAAATGCTGCGCTAGGGACATATATGTAGTATGTAGTGATGATTGGTTATCACATGACCCCTCCCCGTTGAATGGTTCTGATAGGTGTTTTCGATTACATAGTGTCGCTAATCTATATTTATAAGACATAACTTTTAACTAGTTTCCTTATACAGTCTAACATGGAAAGAGACAGTTGTATCGAGGAGGTTGGGCACACTTTGTGCGAACAAGATAAATGTTTGAGTATCAAGCGACACCGTGGCATAGTGAAAGTGATTGGAGTTATTCTGATGTTATTCAGCGCTTGTGGCATACCTCCGTTGGTAATAATCGGCACCATGTGTCATAGACTAGATGACCGCATTGACATAGGAGAAAGTATAAACACCAATCAAACTAGCTGTGTCTATGTTAAGCAGTTTGTAATCGGAGGTAACATACGAGTAACCATCTGCAATAGAGGTTCCAACTTCATAATAGTCGACGTAAGGCGATTCATCAACGGAACTGCAACCATTATGGGGCTTTGGATCGATGTCCAGCAATGGCGAAGATTGAAGCAAATTGCACCATATGTTGACAATGCTATACGCGATGCTAGAAATTTTTGGGACACCATATGATACCTTGCGTGAGGCGATTCATCAACGGAACTGCAACCATTATGGGACTTTGGATCGATGTCCAGCAATGGCGAAGATTGAAGCAAATTGCACCATATGTTGACAATGCTATACGCGATGCTAGAAATTTTTGGGACACCATATGATACCTTGGGTACCTTTATACATCACTTGGCGCGCGGTGCATCGTCTATACAATCATTACTGTACGCGTGCCGTGTTTGTTTCCCCTGGCATATCTCTCTCTCAATTTATAAATAAAGCATTAAGCATGAGTATGTATTATTGATGTTTATTTATATGCCGACAGGGCGGCGAGGTATGATGGGTTTATAACAATAGCTTATGATAACGTATACAGCTAATTTAAGATTAATCCGCGCAGACTGATCAGGGCCTACACTGTTCGCCATTCAGTCAGTGAAACATACACTATGCTTCTAACACACATTATAATTCTAGTGGACCAGGAGCTGGGATGGGAACAAATCCTATAAGCCCCGTTTAAAAAATCACATAAGCCCCATTTCTCCAGTCACAGCCACATTTATACAACGGGAATTAACTCCGCGTTGGTGGCTATGGACCCGGGCAGTGGCTAGCTCGTGTTGGCTAGACTGTAATTTGTCAGTGATATACCCATAAGGCTGTGTTTCCATTCGACGTACATACATAATCACACATGTAAATACGTACTAAATAAAACGTAGCCCAATGCTTCTGACGAGGACATATACCTTCGATGCACACGCCCCATCGATATATCATCCATAGGAATAATAACGTACACGTACATGTAAACCACTTTCTGACATACACAAAACGAAACTTCTAACCGAACGGTTTTTTCAATGTTCGATATTTTGGAAATCGCTGTATATATTCGTTTGATAGTTGACGCATCGTATTACAATTATGAGCCAACTGGTGCAATTATTGTGTGTGTTCAGTCATGCATACAAGTTTGGCGCGAAACCGTGTTTTGGCACATGTGGTGCGGATCACACATGAAACAACGTTCAGCTATATCCGCCACACCATAAGAAAAACACAAACTAATTCAATGTTTCGTGTCGCATTAGGCAAATTTCTACACATGACACGTATCAATAATTGTCAATTGGCTCATTATAATACATTGTGCAAACTATCAAACGAATATCTACAGGGATTTTCAAATGTTGAACATTGAAAACCGTTCGATTAGTAGTTTCGTTTAGTATATCTGTTGCCAATTAATTTAATCGCACTCTTAATACATCCCAATACACGCCAGTAAATGCAATATGTCGCCGCTGTTGGCACCCATTATCACTGATCTATCGGCTATGTATTTAATAATGAATTCGAATTCTTTCACTTTCATAAAGTTCCCAATTGTTAGAGTAACGCCTTCAAATGTCCTAAATGCCCGTCGCATGTAGTCCTTTATCTTTTTCGTTCTTTTTACTTTTACGTTGGCCACGAAATGAATGTATAATACCCCGCTGTTTCCAGTTTCCAGTCCATAAAAACTCTTTGAAAATTGCGACATAACCTGGTCGTACTTATAAAATGATTGGAATGTTTCCGATACCAATTGTTCGTCGTCCAGGGAGGATTCTGGACTGATATACAGTTGCATTAAACACATCTTAAAACCCATGGTATCGTAATATGTACATCTGTTCGTAAATGATGAAGGATCGTATTTGACCTGATATACTACATCCCATGCGGAGCATTTCTGTCCTATGCCGTGGTAAAAGGTTTCGCAGACGAACTCGGTGCTTCTTCGTCTTCTCCTTCTTCTTCCTCGGACTCGTCCGTGTCTATTGTTAGTGGCGTTGTCTCCATCAGAGAATCGCGTCGTGTCACTTCGGACGGATTGCCCTGAGGCTCCTGCTTCCTGTCTAGGAAGTCCGCTAGCCCCAGCAGACTCAATACGTCTTCCTTGGACGTCCCCTCCGGGTACCTGTTTGTTTAAACATTTTGTTTTAATAATAATAATGTACATTTCAAAGGCAATATACATATATAAACATCTACTTTTATCTTTTTTTTATCTATGTTTTAACCTTTCATCATTTTATCACACTTGTGTGCTTTTTCTACTAATATATTCTGACGCACAGCCTGCTATTAATCATTGTGGGGGGTATAGCAGAATACAAATAAAGACACATCAAGTAAACATGATTAAGTACAAGTCAACATTAAGTGCGCACGCCAATATTGTTAAGCTTTCTTTACCGCGGCACATCGAGGATATGGACAATGAGAAAAAACAACATAACAATAATTACGACAATATGAGTAAGTTGGATCTTTCTCTCACTGACTCAGGATACCACAAGACAGCAGCCGCCATGCGAAATAAATTGTATATCTGTGCTGAATAAAACATAACATTTTAGAAATATCACGCAAGCACACTCAGTGTACTGGTGGTACCTGTTGAATGTCCAGATGTGTTTCAACGTGTCCCCTAACCGCGTTGTTATGGTAGCCGTCTTGTATCGCCGGGGTATAGTCACCATCACTGTTGTCTGCGATATGCTCTCCAACTTCACTTGCCAGAACTTGACATTCAGAATTTGTTTTATTAGTTGGCGCTGCTTCTTGAATGTGGATTTCCACACCTCTCTGAGCGGTAGCGGGCAATCCTCCTTGCATTCGCTCTTTTTCGACATCGTAAATACTGTGTTCTCCATATCTAGAAATAGCGTATTACCACTATTAAAATGCATGACATATGAATATGAACATTGTATATTATTTGTTACTAACATTTCACTGATTAAGCATCTTGTCCGCATATCATGGGGTATAGGGTACTAGACGACCGATTGTAACACAAACTAAACAATATATGATGTGATATTGTTTTCAAGTCATTGTACATGTTCTTCAGCCATATTTTACAGTGCTTGCAGTTTAAATATGGTGTATACTAACTAACTAACTAACGAGTGCGTGTTATTACACCTCCGTATTGTTCTGAAAATGGCTCAAGAAAAAGACAGAACACGTATCGCATTTGCAAACAGTGTATATCCAGATCAGATCGTGAATGGTTGAATGGCGAACAGTTTAGACAATAATCGGACTTGCTAGATGCCTATTATTTGCCGCCTTTACGGGGTATGTTAGGTTAGCCATTTCAATTTATATAAAATGTTAAGTTACTTACTTACTGTTAATTGCGTTCCACATGTACTAAATCTCTGTCGGCAAGTATTCTACTGGCGAATAAATAATTATGAATTATTGATAAAAGCAATGATATGCGAACATGCTAGTACCCCAG
>JBEVXT010000401.1:5705-6838 GCA_040505955.1 Sedimenticola sp.
CTAAATCTCTGTCGGCAAGTATTCTACTGGCGAATAAATAATTATGAATTATTGATAAAAGCAATGATATGCGAACATGCTAGTACCCCAGCATTGATCCAGACGAACTTGGATGCCGGCCGAACTGGTAAAGTTGTTTCATTGATTGATTGATTGATTGATTTCGCATCGACAATGCGAATGACAAATAATGTACATCACTATCTACTATTCTAACAACCAAGATTAGTCTAATGTCTGTCTCAACTGCAAGCAAAATATGCCAAGTATCACCCTTTCGCATACATTCGCTCCTGATAAGGTACGTACCTTACTTTAGGCATTAAAGCACGATCTTACCAATTTAACAATGTATGGGAAAATGTGCCATGTGTTCTGTGCTGATTTATAGTTTCTTTCTTTTTGATATGAGCATCTCATCTTAGATCGACATCAGTGTGCACACCCACACAATCCGCTAATTATTGTCTTCACTTTTCGCTACAAAACATGTTTTATAGTCCACAGTGATTGAACAGCGGGTGTAAATAACGAATGGAAGAGGGTAACGACTATATACACTAATGTGCGGGATGGACTACGCTGGTAGGAAAGACGGTAAGGTACCGCTTATACGTCTAATGGAATACGGAGATAAAATGAAATTCAACAAAAACGCGATGAGAATTTTAACGCACATTTTGCCATTGCGGATATCTTGGGTGACCTTGAGAAACGCGGTATGGGTTGCGGTTCTGATTTGACAATATTGATACTCTTTTGCCATTTCACGTTGCTTGAATAGAGCTACGCTGTGACAAAGTTTGATAAAAATCCACCACGACAATAAAAAGTTATGGCCGAATAAATATACGGTAGCGATGTATTTTGTGTTGGTTTATGCTGGTCATAGATGCATTGTACCGCTTATACGTCTAACGGAATAAGAAGATAAGGTTGAAAACAAAATTTGACAAAGACGCGCTTAACGGCGGTAAGGATAGGTGGGGAGACAATTTGACAAAAACGCGCTTAAGGCCGGTAGGTACGGACGCTTGATTGGTAGGTAGGCCGGATATGGCGTAAGGCAACCGGATGCGAGGGGTTACCCCGCCTAAGCTAAGGCTATATAAAGCGTAGGGCCGCCGGACGCG
>JBEVXT010000402.1:0-3211 GCA_040505955.1 Sedimenticola sp.
CGCAGTACGTTTGTAACACTCTCCTGTACTCCAGGTGAAGTCAAACGTCGGGTACGCTGCTGGTAACTCTCCCATGATAATCCGGGGTCACCAAGGCGATACTGCTCAAACCACAGGAAAATATGTCCATAAAAACGCGTGACTTCATCATACCAAATCTGAAGTGCATCGCCGATAGGCCCGTCATGATTTGGACAAAACTTAAATTCCAGCGCTTCTTCATAATACGAACTCAATATCTCGCCGTCGGGCACCTTCTCCAAGTCAAGCAATCTGAATAGTGCTCGTCGCTCCAGGTAACTAGGGCTATAGCAACCCTTGAGGTATAAGAGTGCATCCCCCATGGCCAGCTGTGCTTTCCTGATATTACGGACGACAAACTCATGATCCACCAAATTGAGGGGCCTACCCATCTCCAGTTTCTGGCGTGCAAGCAGCAGTCCCACACCCCTGTTCATAAAAAGCCTGGTACACTCAGCTAAAGGTGGATGTGCTATGTCATAGTCTGGCATGGTTGCGAGAATATCATGTGGGCCAATCACCACATAATGGCCTTCCTTGAGCTCCATAAACATCACCTCATAGGGAAGTGTAGCCAGAGACTCTTGCGGCATAGCTGGGCTAAAATCCACATGGATCCCACATCGAGGCTCCATGGAGGCTTTAACCTCTGCCAAAACACCCATAAGTGCTTTTCGATGTGCACGTGAACGTCCGGGAACAATGACAAAGAAATCGTAGTCGTTATAGACTCGCTCTTCACCATCCACAATGAAAACACCGCCCTCACCACGCCCGTAGCCCCCACCAAGGACAAGGCCTGAAAGATCATCCTCACTTACCCGAGCAAGAATAGCCTCGCGGATCTCAAACAAATCTTGTGCAATACGATTTTCAAGTTTACTGGAACCATTGATGGTAAAATGCATAGCTGTGTTAGGCTACCTTCAGAGGGATCGTGAAACATACCATAGCTAATTTACGCGACCCCGTGATCTGCTAAAAATATGCTTGCGTTAAGAGGTACTTTTTAAAAAAAAGTAACCATACAACCCTGCTCAGCAAGTAAAGTTTTTGTACCATCAGGTACATGATTTTGAAAATATTTTTTGCTCAATTCAATATCTTTGGTTTGTATCCGAGATAAACTTACCTTTAAAACTTAGTATTAGTCTTTCAAGATACTTATATACCAGACTTCCACCTAACACAACACCTACTAAAGCCATCGGAAAAACGATCATTGGGCTTGTAGATGTGTAGAACTTATAACTTGGCTTCGAGTCAGCCTCCAATGCCCTCTGTGTCAGGTTAGTTTTCGCCACACCGGTTCTTGTGGCTCAGGCCTTTTCATCGTTACCACAAAGAGTTAGAGCCTGCTCGCTTGTAACTTCTCAATAATCCCGTGCACTACGTCAAATAGTACGGTACTCCCAGAACGGAAGGGAGGATCACACGTAGTCAAACATTCTCAGTTTTCTCGGTGTCCGAGCATTACTGTCATCTTCTGCGCCTCAACCAGGCCTTGACAAGTAAGTTCGGCCAAATCCAACTCAGCACAAAACGTATCCATCGTTTCAGGTTATTGTGATAAAGCAATTCATAGCGCATTCTGTATCGTTCAAGTAGTTTTAAGTAAAGACTCAGGTCATTCTTGTTAATAGCGGTTGTGAGTGCTGGATGACTCCTAGCAGAGAGCAACTCACGATAGTAATATATCTTCTGTTCTCTTGCGCTTAAATGATTTATATCCGGAGATACTCGCTTTACAGGTCGCCATTCAGATTTTAGATCCTTTTGATATAGTCTGTAGGCGAGCCCATCTCGTCTATGTCTAAAGTTCGAGGCTTGCGATTCGCACACTTCAGCTGAGTTTAACAAATCAAGATAAATCTCCTGGCTCTGCTTGCCCTCTTTTAAGATGTCACGCGCAATATTGGAACGGACTATTACGATATTCGTTCCTTTAGGGTCTCCCTGATATGCTGGAAGCCAGGCATCACCAACGGATACATCGGCGGTCTCACTGACAACGTCGTCACAATAGTCACAAGCTTTATATTTATTATAACCATGCCCCCACCAGACACCATAAAGCTCATTCCAATGTGCTAATTTTTGATTACCCTGCCGATCCGTAATCCTTGAAGTATAGTGCGTGGCATCTGGCAGGTTCTTTTTATCCCGGAAGTCAATCGTACCCACTTCCCCTGGTGGAATGCCCATTTGCCAGCCCAGTAGATCGGTGAAACGGGCGGTCTTCAGCGAACCACAAAACAAGCCTATGGTAAAGACTATGCGTTCCCTGGCAGTAGGAGAGTGATCACATAGCAGACGGACAGCCTTGATGTAACAGGGTAACCCTATGACAAGATATCTGCCGGGCTCGGAAAGTATTGTGCGCAACACTTTAGATAACTCAATGGGATAGTAGCGCGTTTTGGCACCTTCGTAGACTTCTTTCGGTGTAGAAGAGATATCGTAGTGAAATAAAGGTCCATCTTCTGCAATATTAGGCTTCACATGTATTACTTTGTCTACAAAGCCCGTCAAAAGTAATTTAACTGCTATCCATGTAGTAAGTCCGCCAGAAGTGCTAGCTGATCTCTTTTTATCATTTCGAACATAACCGGCAAAGCTGTTGATATAACGTCCGATTAAGGGATCATTTTGGCAAGCATCTGGTAGATAACGCTCTGCAAGGTCATCTTCATTCGGAAGCTCTGTGGAAAATGGACAGATGAATGGCGTGAAGTGGTCAGGTTTGAATTCTGGAACATATCTCCCATTCTCATCCATCCAAATATACGAAGAATTGGGCGCGAGGGCTACACACAAACCGCATCCTACACAGTATCCCCCCTCAATAACTTTTTTGCTTTCTGATGTTTTCATAAGATATTTATTACTATATTGATAGCGCGGATCTCAGCGTATTGTACCTGCCTGTCCCAAAATGAACATTACAATGAGATCATTACTTTTCACCTGATTATTACCTTGAAAATCACATCTACTCAGGTGGCACCAAAAAGCTGTGCAATGAAACCATGGCCGTTTCCAGTCGCGCAAACATTTCCGCTCTCACTTCTCTTGCTATTTTCTTAGGGTGTAGTTCTTTTGTGAGCTTAAACTGGATTCAAGCGGCGATTGCCTCTGATTTCAAATCGGTCTCATATTCAGCCAGTAACATAGGCCTTCCTGTACGGAT
>JBEVXT010000403.1:0-6968 GCA_040505955.1 Sedimenticola sp.
TCCAGCCCATAAAAGTTCTTCGCCAGAATCAAGCTCTTTTTGAATTATCATTTGTGCATCGTAGTTCATAGGCTTCCTTTAAGAGCTAACGCCAAGCACAGCCGAGAGGAACCGCGTAGCGGTGACGGGTCGGCTGGTGCGATTTGTTAGCTGCATATAATTTCTCTCAGTTCGATTAGACCTTCGTATAGACCTGTACCATAACCAACCATTTTGGGGCCACCAAAATGGATTTGATTTCTAATGCTCCGACATTTACGTATTGAATATTCAGCTTTTTCTGTAATCCCTATACGTTCAATATACTTAGGTTGTAGCAAGTCATTAATACCAATTGTCTTATGTTGAAAATAAATTTCATCTATGTTTTCTCTAGACCTGATCGTATTAACATGTATCGGTTCACTCCATTGCTTTTTGGCAAGAGATTTTGGTTTTGTGAGCCGATGAACCACATATCTTTTTGAAAGTAGATTTGCTTTTGCATAATTTTCAAAAGCAGCAACTATAAATAAGTCATCATGTACCACATCATATAGCTGTTGCTCTTGTGCTATTAGTTCGTCGAACGCTTGATGATCTATTGGTGCAGCTTTGGCTACTACTCCCCATGCTTTATTTAAGTTTATTGCTGTGCTCGCATTATTTACCAAATTAGCTCTATTAATATATTTTTTTGCTGTGCTCCTTAATGAATCTATTTCTACTGATAGTGAGCCTCCACAAATAATTTTATCTAGGAATATTTCACTGAATGTGTCGTAATTCCGTTTGAAGTGCTTATTCATGACGTAACAGCTAACGTTGCCTTCAGTGGATCAGGCGCGTCAGCGACTGCGTCAGCTGGAAGGCATGGTTAGGCTATACACATCAAAATTCATGATAATTCCTTTGCACTTCTGCTTGCCACTTTAGAAACACTTGTTTTAATTCTTCCAGCTTTTTCTTTGTAGGCCTTGATGGTGGCATTGTATGAACAAATACCTCAGTAGTTCCTACATCAAATACCCCACCAAATACTTCAGCTTCACGGAAAATTAGCAAAGGTAACTTCAGTCCAAACAATATTCCTGCCTCTAATTGATTCCATGGTGTGGGAAATAATACCGGTTCGCTACTTTTAATTTTTTGTTCTTCTTTGGTGCCACGTTTCCATATTCCACCGGTTGCTTGAAACTGCTCAAAACCAAGAATAATCCCCCCATGACAATGCTTTGCAATAACGTAGACTTCTTTTAATGGAACATCTTTTGGGTAATCTGTTCTACCAAGTGCACGAGGCTCCATTTGAAGTTCATCTAGCATTTTCAGTATAACATTCCGTGCCTTTTGCTGAGCTGGATTGAGCTGTGTAGGGCTAGAAACAAAAACTGGAATTTTCATACTTCACCTATATTTTATTTGGCCTAACGCCGCAATTCACCGGAGCCGAGCGATAGCGAGGCGTCCGAGTGAAATTGTATTGTTAGGCTCACCAATTTGTTATCTCATTTGGATGCGTTGACAGCCCTATTGAGTCTTCTTTTTGAAGACGGTGTGGGTGTTCTGTGCTGCCCATATTTTCCAGTAAACAGTGTAATGATTATCTGTAAAGTAAATTTCATTAAAATCATTCTTGTTAACTATAAGTCTTGTAACACCTGGTAAAGATCCAGGCTGATTCCATACTACTTCTATATAGGGGGAAGTCACTTGATGGGCGTGACGCAAAGTTTGAACTGCATCTCCGGCCTTTATGGCTCTAGCTTGGTAACTATCCTCTGCTGGCCTTCTAGTTCCGATTCCTTTATGCACAGAATAATTTCTGCGGTGCTCATGAATATTTATTTTAGAAAATATTTCATTTGCACGTCCGCCTATGCTAAATGTGTTTTTCTTACCATACGGATAGAATGAATAGTATAGCCACATTGATTACTCTCCTTTACTGGTCTTATTTCAATAGCCTAACGCTGCCATAACCGGGGCAAAAACCACAAAGGGAGGAACGACCAGCGTGGTTTTTGGCATCCGCGTTTATGGCCTTGTTAAATCCTTTTTAAGATGCTTTGTTATTACCGAGTTATTTAGGTAGTGCCACACCCTTTCAGTTTCATTGCTTACCAGAGAAGATATTATAAGAACAATAACCAGTTCTAATGACATTATAACAAGGTAAGGTGTGTTTCTTAATTCTAAGTGGACAAAATAGATTAATGTCACATAAAGTGTCATAAGGAAAATCGTTAGAACACCCGTTGACCAGAACATAACCCCTTTCTTAGAGCCTAGGAAAACTGGTGTTATTTCCAGCTGCCACATGTTTACTTTGTCGCCAAGTATCTCATTGATCATTTCTTCAGTATGCCTTAGATAACCACCATGTACATTTTGGTTTGCCACTAAGGATAGTCCAAATACTGCTAGGAAAAATTCGAATTGGCTCAGCGCTACGAGTACTGCAGACCTCGACCCATTTTTATCGGTTAGCAAGTCGGCATCCCAATAAATACTGGCGGTTGCAGCGGACACAGCAACGAAAGCTAGAATTGTTCTATGCATACTCCTTTGCATTTCAATAATTTCTAAGCGAAGTCCATTGCGTTCTTCACATAGAGCTTTAATTTTAAGATCCTTGTCCATATTAATGTCCATATCTATAGATTTAACAGTTTATTCATAGGAATGATTCCGTATATACCTTTTCCGTTGATCACACCAAAGACAACCCGAAATCATGCGATTTAAATTCAATAAAACAGTAACTTACACTCTTTTTAACCCATAATCAAGCGGGCGAAAGTAGGAATGATTCCGTATATCACTCTCCATATATCATTTCCGTATATCACTCTCCATATATCATCTTGAGTTCACTTATTGAATGTATATGTAATATCATGATAATACTAAAAAATATGGTAAATCCGGGAAGTCTTCAAAATATGATATACGGAATTAATCCGATGATCGCCGAGTTTTCTTGTGAATCTCGGGTCAGAAATTTATTGACATATCTACCTGACTTAGTAATACAAAAAGAACCAAAAGAGAACGATAAAAAGGAATAACATGGAAGATATACCCCACAACATCAATCCAAAATCCACTCGATTGATGGATAGGTTTCGCTTATTTATCCGCACATTACATCTAGCCTACGCTACTGAGAAGACCTACGTGCATTGGCTCAAGCGATATATCCATTTTCATAACAAAAAACACCCGGAATCAATGGGAGTAACTGAAGTTAGGGAGTTCCTGGATCATTTGACTATTGTTCGAAATGTCAGTATCAATACACAAAAAACCGCACTGAATGCACTGGTGTTTTTTTATCATCGGCTTCTTCAGAGGGAGCTGGGTGAGATCCAATTCAAGTATGCAAAAAAGCCAAGGAAAGTCCCGGTTGTATTCACAAGGAGAGAGGTGACCTCTGTTTTGGGGCGGCTATCAGGCATACACTCCCTTGTTGCCGAGATACTGTATGGCTCTGGTCTGAGAATATCTGAGGCTATACGTCTTAGGGTCAAGGATGTTGATCTTGCCGAACATGCTGTTTATGTACGTAATGGCAAGGGAAACAAGGATAGAAGAACAATTCTTCCCAAGTCTCTTGTGGATCGGCTGGCTAATCAAATTCAGTATGTTCAAACTTTACATAAACAGGATTTAGCCGATGGTTTTGGGCGTGTCTACTTGCCAAATGCCCTTGAAAGGAAGTACCCAAATGCTGTTACTGAATTGGCTTGGCAATATCTTTTTCCGGCCGGCCATACCAGTCTTGATCCCAGGAGTAACGTTAAGCGCCGCCACCATATAGGGCAAAGTTGCGTGCAAAAGGAGGTGAAACAGGCTATTAGAGCCGCAGGCATACAGAAGCATGCGGGATCTCATACTTTTCGCCACACATTTGCCACGTTACTTCTTGAAAACAGTACTGACTTACGAACCATTCAGGAGTTGCTTGGCCACTCAGATATAAAAACAACGCAGATCTATACCCATGTTCTGGGTATAAATTCAAAAGGGGTGGTAAGTCCACTGGACGCTATCAACTAGCGGTGACTCAACAAAGGGCAAATACGGAGACACCCATCGCTCAGAGCGACATGAAAATAAGGCCGGAGGCAGACTGTAGGGGGTAGCGAATAGTCGCTATCTGCCTTTAAACTTGGCCGTGCGCTTTTCCAGAAAGGCTTCCATTCCCTCTCTCTGGTCATCACTGGAGAAGCATAGGCCGAACACTTCGCTCTCAAGCACACAGGCGTTATCGAGGTCCATATCCTGCCCCCGCTGTACCGATTCTTTGGCAAGGCTGACTGCGACCGGGCCTTTGTGAGTGATCATGCGGACACTCCCAAGCGCCTTCTCCATTAGCTCATCTGCGGCATAGAGATGGTTGACCAAGCCCCACGCCAGGGCCTCCTGGGCTTTAACCTGTCGGCCGGTGGTAATCATCTCCATCGCCTTGGCTCGACCGATAAGGCGGGGCAGTCGCTGAGTGCCTCCAAAGCCGGGGGTGACGCCGAGATTGACCTCGGGCTGACCAAAGACAGCTCTCTCTGAGGCGATGATCCAGTCGCAAGCCATGGCCAGTTCACAACCACCACCGAGGCAGAAACCGTTGACCACGGCAATGACGGGTATCTTCAACAGCTCAAGCTGCCGCACCATCGCCAGTCCCTTCTCCGAAAAGGCTTTTGCCTCCAGTGCTGTTTTACTCTGCATCTCGGAGATATCAGCACCGGCGACAAAGGCTTTTTCTCCGGCACCGGTTATCAGCAGCACTCTGGCATCCTCTTTTAGTGCCATCTTCCGGGTAGCGGCGGCAATCTCATCCAGTGTCGCACTGTTGAGCGCATTGAAGCTGCGTGGACGGTTGATGGTGAGTAGGTAGATACCATCCTCGACCTGTTCAAGCAGAATGTTTTCGTAGCTCATAGGTTTGATCCTTTAATCTGTATTGGGGAAAAAACGGACGCAGAGAGAAGCTTTATGGCTTGCAAGCATAAAATCTCCGCGTCCTCTGCGTCTCCTCTGCGATCTCAGCGTCCTGCTTTTCATCCCTTAATAGTCGTAAAACCCCTTACCACTCTTGCGCCCGAGATAGCCCGCATCGACCATGCGCCGCAGTAGCGGGCAGGGCCGGTATTTGGTATCGCCCAGCCCTTCGTGAAGTACTTCCATCACTGAGAGGCAGGTGTCGAGGCCAATCAGGTCAGCAAGAGCGAGGGGACCCATGGGGTGGTTCATGCCCAGTTTCATGACGCTGTCGATCGCTTCCGCGGTGGCTACCCCCTCATAAAGGGTGTAGACCGCCTCGTTGATCATCGGCATCAGAATGCGGTTGGAGACAAAGCCGGGGCTGTCATTCACCTCCACCGGGATCTTACCGATCTGTTCTGATGTGTCATGGATCAGTTGGTAGACTTCGTCACTGGTCTGTAGTGCACGGATCACCTCCACCAGCTTCATCAGTGGTACCGGATTCATGAAGTGCATGCCGATCACCCTCTCCGGGTGGGCGCTTTCGCGGGCGATGCGGGTGAGTGAGATCGAAGAGGTGTTGGAGGCGAGTATCGCTTCTGCTGTGCAGATGCGGTCAAGCTCCCGGAAGATCTTTACCTTGATCTCAAGGTTTTCACTGGCGGCCTCGACCACTAGATCAACACCCGCCATCTCCTCAAGAGAGGTCACGCCACGGATGTTTGCCAGGGTGGCCGCCTTGTCGTCGGCACTGATCTTCTCTTTTTTCAGCAGGCGATCGAGACTCTTCTCTATGGCTCCCATGCCGCGCTGTAACGGGGCATCGGCGATATCGTGAAGCACCACCTGAAAACCGGATGCGGCAAACACCTGAGCGATGCCATTGCCCATGGTGCCTGCGCCGATAACGCCTACGGATTTTACTTGCATGATTACCTCATATAAAAATGTTGTCAGTTGTCAGTTGTCAGTTGTCGGGGTGAGCTGAATAGTTACCCCGTTTGTAACTATTCAGCTACGCCTGCTTACAAGGATATTACGGCAGGGGTCAGAGTCGATTGCGACGTAAAAAGGTGGATTTACCATCAATCTTGGCGCAATCGACTCCGACCCCGGAGGAATACAGTCTCAGTAACAGGTATAGCTGAATAGTTACCCCCGTTTTTACATATTCCGCCGGTACTGCCCACCTACCTCGTAGAGGGCGTTGGATATCTGCCCCAGTGAGCAGTAGCGCACCGCTTCTACCAGTTCGGTGAAGATGTTTTGGTTGTTGATGGCGGCCTGGCGGATACGCTCAAGGGCGGCCTCTGAGTGATCCTTGTTACTCTGCTGGAAGCTGCGCAGACGCTTGATCTGGCTCTTCTTCTCTTCGTCTGTGGAGCGGGCCAGTTCAATGGTGACTGCTTCCTGCCCTTTGGGGTTGAGGAAGGTGTTGACGCCGATGATCGGCAGGCTGCCGTCGTGCTTCTTGTGCTCGTAATAGAGGGATTCATCCTGGATCTTGCCGCGCTGATAGCCGGTCTCCATGGCGCCCAGTACACCGCCGCGTTCGGAGATGCTCTCAAATTCGCGCAGCACCGCCTCTTCCACCAGGTCTGTCAGTTCGTCGAAGATAAAGGCCCCCTGGTTGGGGTTCTCATTGCCCGCCAGTCCCCACTCGTTGTTGATGATCAGTTGAATCGCCAGGGCGCGGCGCACTGACTCCTCGGTGGGGGTGGTGATCGCCTCATCATAGGCGTTGGTGTGGAGGCTGTTGCAGTTGTCATAGATAGCAATCAGTGCCTGTAGGGTGGTGCGGATGTCATTGAAATCCATCTCCTGGGCGTGGAGTGAGCGGCCGGAGGTCTGGATATGATATTTCAGCTTCTGACTGCGCTCGTTGCCGCCGTATTTGAAGCGCATGGCGGTGGACCAGATACGCCGTGCCACCCGGCCCATAACGGTGTACTCGGGACACATGCCGTTGCTGAAGAAGAACGAAAGATTGGGTGCGAAGT
>JBEVXT010000404.1:0-3402 GCA_040505955.1 Sedimenticola sp.
TGGTCAACTGCTCCTCTACTTTCCGATGATTTGTTTCACAAATCAATTCTATCGGATTTAAGGGGTGGTTGACCTTAACTTTATTCGTTAATAGACTGTTTTTGTTAAACTTGTATTACTACAGGTAGCGGCATTGATATATGACCCCTTTATTCCGCGGCAGAATCACTCTGACGGATATATATCAAATGCCAAAGATATACCAAGAGTTGCAATATCCTTCAAAAACTCTTGATTAAATGTGTCCCCAGTATTTTTTGTAATATACCAACCGATGAAATACTCAATATCGCATCCGCTTGATATGATTTTTTCCTTAAATGAAGCATTATTTTTTAAACCGGATGTTATTCGCATCAGAAACTCAGAAAGACTTTCATCAGTTCCATGCGAGAGTTTAAAAGAGCAGTATGACTCTTTGTAGCAACCTTCGAGTATCTTTCCTTTCGGTGTTGACCTCTGCTCTCCAACGCTCCACTTTCTAGATGGAGGCAGCCCGACACCATCACAGATCACATCAGCATTTAATGTTAGATGGCGAACTCTTAAAGACACATCATAGTTATCAGTTGTCATTCTAAATAATTACCGGATGTAATCACTGAGTGGTCCCCAGTTTTCTGGATTTCCATCATGATCTGAAGTTATTACATCGCCATCAGGCGTAATCCCGGTCCAGTCTCTTGGACCTGCGCCTACTCCGTCCTTTATGTCATGAACATCCTCTTTATCAAGGCCTGGGTATTTATCTATCGGCTTTGTTCCTGTCGGACAATTTTTTGGCTTCGACTCACGCGATTTATTGGCCTGTTCATTCGCTGTGCATGTACCAGTAAGTATGCACCACAATGACATGCCAGCTGTATTGGCAGCCCCAGATCCCCTGCTTGCACTACCTATACCAGCAGCAGCACATGCTGCTGCATTAGCAGGATTAGCACAGGCAGCGATTGAACTTAAGCCATACGGATCAACCCAGCTTAGTGGATTCCCCCCCACATATGCATAAAGAGTTTACCCCGACACGACCTCCCGCTTCACTTTCTATTTTTCCCTGTAGCTATCCGCACTTAGCTTTGGTTTTTCCCAGACAAGCCGTAGTTTGTGCCGTTTTTCGCCTAGAAGCGGTTTTTCGCTTAGAACTCCAGGTACCTGGATGAGCTTCAATACCGCAGACAGACGCCATATTGTAGATCAATGCACCGGTGATGTCCTTTTTAGCTGCTAAAGTGCAGCGCCTTCCCTGGCCCTGCCTGGTGGGAACTACTCCTCGAGCCCCTTGATGAGGTGCATGTGATCGTATTTGATGATCTTGACGTGTGCCTGCCACTCTTCACCCAACCGATCCCAGGCTTCCACCATGTCGTTATACATCGCCGGTAGATACTCCTGCTGGTTGAGTACGAACGCTGCCGCGATCCGCTCACCCGTGCTGGCCGCTGTGCTGCCGGTAGCTTTCAGGCAGTTAGCCACTTCAATGATTTTCTCGATTTCCCAAGGTAGATTACCCATGCTGTTTTCTCCTATTGGCTGTTTACAGCCCAGTTAGGCTTACTGGACATGCTGACCCACAAGCATCGAGCGGAGAGCTGTCAAGGGCGGCGCGTCTTTTTGCGCCGTTTATATACCCTTGACAGCTTGAGCACGGTGCTAAACTGCCCGCATGTTCAGTAAGACTTTTTCCCACCAAGCCAAGGCTTGATTAGGGGAGCCCCCTGGGGGCGGACGGGAGGCAGGCAGCTAAAAGGCGGAACGGAAGCCACACGCTGTTTGTGTGGCTGGAGCGCCTTTTAGTTGACTGCCGGGGCGGGCGGGGGATCTAAATAAAACGCGAAGCCACCTTATAAGCCCCCGGCGGGGGTTGGGGGGCTACCTTCAGGGCCATTTAACATAGCGCTGCGTTATGCGAAGTGGCCGCCATCTGAACCGCGCCGTTTGCGGGGCGGCCATTTTGCATAATGCCGCGTTATGTTACTTGGCACTGCCCAAAAGCCCCCTTGAGGGGGATGGGGGGTGATCAGCCAGACAGCAGTAAGCCCCGCACGATAACCTTTCATTTCACTGATGACCCTGACCGGGGCTTTCTGTTGCCTGGCGTAAAACAGCTTCCAGCTTGAGCGTAGCTGAAGCTGACCACCGCGAGGCAGGGACGCCGAGCGTGTTGAACGAAGCCACCGATGCTTAACGAAGTCGGCCATGGATGGCCGTCCCAGCCCGGCGCGGCGCTTGCCCCACTTTGCAATAACCGTGACTTGCGCCATGGATGGCGGCGCGGTTATTGCGGAGTGATGCAAGCGGCGTGACGGGCGGGCCGATAGCACGGACTCTCCAAGCACTTACGCACCCTCTGTCTGCACTGCTCTCTCTCTTTACTCATCTGTATCCAGTTCAGCGTCCAGCGCTTCCAACAACGCCTCCTTGTCCGCTTCCCGCTGCATCTTTGCCGGATGGGTCGCCGCGTGGATCTCTTTGAGCTTTTCCACCGAGACATGGGTATAGATCTGAGTGGTGGCCAGGTCGGCATGCCCTAGCATCGCCTGGATAAAACGGGTGTCGGCACCGTTGTCGAGCATATGAGTGGCCATCGCATGGCGGAAGAGATGGCAAGAGCCGGCTTTCTTGATGCCTGCCTGGTTCATGTAGTGTTTGACCTTGCGGGCCAGGGCGTCTCTGGCTAAAGGGTCGCCGTAGTCGTTGAGGAACAGCGCCTCTTCGTGGATGTTGAGCAGCAGTTGCGGTCGGCTCTCGTTGAGGTATTTTTCGACCCAGGCCAATGCCCGTTCGCCGATGGGTATTACACGGTCACGCCTGCCCTTGCCTTCGCGGACCATGACGATGGCGCGATGCTGGTCGATGTCGTAGACCTTGAGGGCGGGCAGCTCCATGCGTCTCAGGCCGGTGGAGTAGAGCGTCTCCAGGATGGCGCGGTCACGCAGACCGCTTGGGGTCTCGTGGTCTGGGGTTGCCAGGATTGTCTCGACCTCACTGACACTGAGGATATCTCGTGGCAGGCGTTTGGGTTGGCGGGGTAACATCAGTTCCGAGGCGGGGTTGTAGAGCAGATGATTCTCCTGGGTCAGCCATTTGAAGAAGGTCTTGATCGGGGCCAGACAACCGAGCTGGCTGCCCAGAGTCAGGGGTTTTCCATCGGGTTTGCGGTAGTAGTAAAGATGGCGCTGGTAGCGCTCCAGGATCGGCTTGGTGATCTCTTGCGGCTGACTCAGACCGCGTTCATCACACCACTGGATAAAGCGTCTGAGGGCGACATCACGGCGGTTGATGGTGTCATCGGCGTAGCCTTTGACGGCCAGCCATTCGAGGTGAGCATCCAGATACGGAGCAATACCGTTGGGGTCCAGTGGTCGGCTACGCTCTTTGGTCGGTCTCAATGTTGACCTCGGC
>JBEVXT010000405.1:0-2222 GCA_040505955.1 Sedimenticola sp.
CAACTGATTTCGAGTCAGTCCCGTTCGGCCACTCCGGCACCTCTCCAAAACTGTAGCGTCTGTAGCGTCCTGTGGAATGACGCTCCCGGGCAGGCGCTTGATCCGGGGTTTTTCACCCGGGGTTGTGCAACCCACCCCAGTCAATACAATAGGGTGTAATTCTACACAACTCCACCGGCCCTAATAAGCTTTTTCAGTCACGCGGGGATAATCAGTCCACATCATGCGCTTTCCACTTATCCTGCTGCTTCCTCTTCTGATCAGCTGTTCTGTTCCAACCCCGCTGATCGAGCGGGTGAAGATGGCGGGAGAGATGGTTGTGGCAACCCGTGAGAGCCCCACCACTTACTACAAGGAGGGTGAGGGGATCAAAGGACTGGAGTCTGAGCTGGTGGAGCTGTTTGCTGCTGAACTGGACGTCAGGGTGAGGTATGTCACCGCCAACACTTTTGATGAGATCCAGTCACTGCTGCACCAGGGTAAGGCCCATTTTGCTGCGGCGGGATTAAGCATCACCGACAAGCGTAAACTCCAGGTAAGGTTCACTTCTCCCTACCAGGAGATTACCCAACAGCTGGTCTATCGCGCCGGTAACCGCCGCCCAAAGAAGATCACTGATACAGAGAGAGGGTTACTGGAGGTAGCGGCTGGCAGTCACCATGCGGAGTATCTGCAGCAATTGAAGCTGCAGCATCCCGAACTTGAGTGGAGTGAACCCACCGATGAAACGAGTGAGGATCTGCTCTTTCTGGTGAAGGAGGGTCTGATTGATTATACCGTTGCCGACTCCAATCAGGTGTCTCTCAGCCATCGCTTCCACTCCGAGTTGCTGGTTGCCTTGGATCTCAGCAAACCTCAATCTCTGGCATGGGCATTTCCCCATGCCGAGGATAACAGTCTCTACAACGCAGCCACCGTTTTTATGGAGAAGCTTAGTAAAGGGGGTAGCCTGAAAGAGATAATTGAGCGTTACTACGGCTATGTGGGGCGGCTCGGTTTTGTTGACAAGCGTGATTTTCAACGTCATTTTGCACAACGACTGCCCCTCCTACTGCCACTCTTCAAACAGGCTGCCGAGGAGGTAAATCTCGACTGGCAACTGTTGGCCGCCATCGGTTACCAGGAGTCCCATTGGCGGCCTGATGCTGTCTCTCCCACCGGGGTAAAGGGGGTCATGATGCTAACCAAGGCGGCTGCCACGCAACTCAAGATTGAGGATCGAACCGATCCCGCCCAAAGTATTCTTGGTGGTGCCCGCTACCTGCATCTGATGGATAGCAAGGTGCCCAAGCGTATTGAGCCACCGGACAGGCTGTGGATGGCACTGGCAGGCTACAATGTCGGATTTGGTCATCTGGAAGATGCGCGGGTTCTCACCCAGCGTGCCGGGGCTAATCCAGACAAGTGGGTGGATGTTAAACAGTACCTGCCGCTGCTCTCACGCAAGAAGTATTACACCACGGTCAGACACGGCAAGGCGCGCGGCGGCGAGCCGGTGCATTATGTCGCAAACATCCGCAGCTACTATGACCTACTTGTTTGGCATAATCAGAATCAGGCACCGGTGAAAAAAGAGCCCCCAAACGCACTCTCTATTCTGCCGGGGGCGCTGTAAATCATCACCTGAGGGAAACTGTTGCAACCCCTACACATCACTCTGTGTTCTTTGGCTTAAGTCAGTGCCATTCCAATCACCCCCCGCTGCTGCGGCGACTTTTGAAGAAGGCGCGTAGAAGATCGCCACACTCATCGGCAAGCACTCCTCCGGTGACCTCAACGTGGTGGTTGAAGCGCCGGTCTGACGGCAGCAGGTGAAAAACCGAGCCCGCAGCGCCGCCTTTGGGATCGACAGCGCCATACACCACCCGCTCGATACGGGCGTGAATGATGGCGCCGGCGCACATCGGGCAGGGTTCAAGGGTGACATAGAGGGTGCTGCCTGGGAGGCGGTAGTTTTCCATCCGCTCTCCGGCATTTCGCAACGCAGTGATCTCCGCATGAGCGGTGGGGTCGTGGTCGCCGATGGGGCGATTCCAACCCTCGCCGATAATCTCGCCCTGCCGCACCACCAGCGCGCCTACGGGCACTTCCCCTTCCGCTTCGGCACGGTGGGCAAGCAACAAGGCATGCTGCATAAAACGAATATCGTCAGATGACTCACTCATAGGTTACCTGCGTAGGTTCTATATACGTAGAAACAAAAGGACACCCATCATCTTTGC
>JBEVXT010000406.1:0-4906 GCA_040505955.1 Sedimenticola sp.
GGCCCCTTTTGATAGCCAGGGTGGGCTGGGGAAAATGGTTCAGCTGTTTGGGGCTGATATGGATGAGTTGATTGAAGAAATGAATGAAGAGTTGGCAGCGTGATAATGGAAGAAGGCAGGGAGTAGGGTGGATAAGCGAAGCGCATCCACCAAATATACCCACTCCCCCATAGAACAATGAGCAATTATCAACGCGCTAATGCTAAAGGTGCCACTTACTTCTTTACGGTGGTAACAAAAGAACGCAAACCTTGGTTTGGCAACGAGGAAAATGTAAATATCTTGCGAGAAGCATTCCGAATAACCATGAATGAGAAGCCCTTTGAAATCGAAGCAGCAGTCATATTGACTGATCACCTGCACTGTATCTGGAAATTACCAGAAGGCGATAATGATTATTCCGGTCGCTGGCGCGAGATCAAAAAAAGGGCTTCCCGCCATTTGGATAAACGCACCAATGAGCGTGGAGAACGCCCCGTCTGGCAAAGGCGCTTTTGGGAGCATCGGATCCGTGACGATCAAGATTGGCGAAATCACATCGACTATATTCACTACAACCCAGTTAAACATCAATTAGTTGAGCGAGTAAGTGATTGGCCTTGGTCATCCTTTCACCAAGCGGTTGCCAAAGGCTGGTATGAACAAAATTGGGGAAATACCATTCCCCATAACATTGCAGACATGAACCATGAATAAATGCATTACATGTAGGGTGGATAAACGCAGCGCATCCACCAAAGCAAGTCTGGGAATCCGCGTGGATGCGCTATCGCTTATCCACCCTACGAACTGATATGGATGGTTTGATTGACGAAATGAATGAAGAGTTAGCGGCTTGAATATAAGTAAAACAAAAGTAATGTAAAGCTCGTGGACGTCTACAGTTCTTGACGCCATTGTTGAGGTTAATCCAAAACTGGATAAGACTCAATTTGAAGATAACTTGGACGTTTCATTCGTTCCAATGCCTGCCGTTGAAGCAGAGTCAGGCCAGATAAATGTTACTGAAACCAAGAAGTTTATTGATGTAAAGAAAGGCTATACCACTTTTCAGGAGAGGGATGTTATTTTTGCAAAGATAACCCCATGCATGGAAAACGTAAAAATGGCGATTGTGCCAAGTGTTAAGAACGATCTTGGTTTTGGTTCAACAGAGTTCCATATACTACGTTCATTCAGTGGTATCTCACCACAGTATGTTTATCACTATGTCTCATCAAAACTATTTCGTTTAGAAGCCGAACACAATATGACCGGTGCTGTTGGTCAGCGGCGTGTACCTGCTCCTTGGTTAAGCTCCACAGAAATTCCTCTGCCGCCAACTGATGAACAAAACTGCATAGTAGCCAAAATAGAAGAACTCTTCTCCGAGCTGGATAAAGGCATTGAAAGCCTGAAGACAGCGCGAGAACAACTCAAAGTCTACCGTCAGGCACTGCTCAATCACGCCTTTGAAGGCAAACTCACCGAACAGTGGCGTAGAGATAATGCCGATAAGCTGGAGACAGCTGAGCAGCTACTGAAACGTATCAAGCTAGAGCGTGAAGCCCGCTACCAGCAACAACTGGAAGCGTGGAAAGCAGCGGTTAAGCAGTGGGAGGTTGATGGGAAGGAATGAAAGAAGCCTGCAAAACCCAAAGCACTTGCGTCATTTAGAGAGTTAAGTCAAAACGTATTAGAGCAACTTGATGAGTTGCCGCCTAATTTGGCATGGACGCGATTTGAGAACTTAATTGAATATGTGACATCAGGTTCACGAGGATGGGCTAAATACTATTCGCCTTCTGGAGCAACATTCATCCGTGCACAGAATTTGAAATATGATCGTTTGGATCTAACCGATATAGCCTATGTATCACTTCCTAATAGTGTAGAAGGAAAGCGAACTCTGACCAAACAATATGATCTATTGATAACCATTACAGGGGCAAATGTTACCAAGTCAGCATATCTTAAGGATGATATTGGTGAGGCATACGTGAGTCAGCACGTTGCCCTGTCTAGGCTGGTTAATACCGCATATGCCAAGTATCTCTACCTCTTCCTAATATCTAGTTCCGCAGGGCGTCGGCAGCTAGAAAAGGCTGCATACGGGGCTGGAAAGCCCGGACTTAACCTAGACAACATTAAAGACCTTATTATTCCTATCTCATCTGTTTTTGAATGTAATGTAGTCAGTGAAATTATTGAGGAAAAGCTATCTGTGGTTGATGATCAGATAAGAGGAATCGACTTCTCTTTGTCAAAATCAGAAGCCCTCCGCCAATCTATTCTGAAAAAAGCCTTCTCCGGCCAGCTAGTTCCACAAGATCCTAGTGATGAACCAGCCACTGTCCTATTAGAACGCATAGCAGAAGAAAAAACAGAAGCCGCAGTCAAGGCCAAAAAGGCCAAGGCAGGGAAGAAAAGAGAAAAAAAGGGAAACTCCTCGTGACCGACAAAAAAACACAAAAGCTCGGTAAAAGCATGGGGGCAATGGTTCGTTCATCCGCAGCTGAATATCTTACCTTTATCGCGGCCAGCGGCACAGGCGGTGTAGAAGCGGTTTATGCGGATGAAAATATCTGGATGACTCAGAAGATGATGGGGGTTCTCTATGACGTTGAGACACACACCATCAATTACCACCTGAAGAAGGTGTTTTCCGATAGCGAGCTGGAAGCGGATTCAGTTATTCGAAATTTTCGAATAACTGCCGCCGATGGAAAAAACTACAACACCAAGCACTACAACCTCGCGGCTATCATTGCGGTGGGTTACAAGGTCAACTCCGAACGTGCCGTGCAGTTCCGTAAATGGGCGACCACCGTTATTCAGGAGTTCACCATCAAAGGCTATACGATGGATGATGAGCGTCTGAAAAATGACGGCTCTGTCCTGGGTAAAAAGTACTTTGAAGAGCAGTTGCAGCGCATTCGTGAAATCCGCCTGAGTGAGCGCAAGTTCTATCAGAAAATCACGGATATTTACGCCACCTCGCTGGATTATGATGTAACGGCTGAAGCGACCAAACGTTTTTTCGTCACGGTGCAGAATAAGCTGCACTGGGCCATTCACGGACAGACTGTGGCAGAGGTTATTGTGGGTCGGGCCGATCACCAGAGCGAGAAAATGGGATTAACCATTTGGAAAGATGCGCCCCAAGGTAAAATTCAAAAGTTCGATGTCAGCGTGGCCCAAAACTATTTGACTGAAAATGAAATGGCTCAATTGCAGCGGTTGGTTTCAGCCTATCTTGACGTTGCAGAAGATATGGCATTGAGGCAGATCCCCATGACCATGCAGGATTGGGAAACCCGCCTTAATCGCTTTATCGAAGCCACTGACCGGGAAATCTTACAGGATTCAGGAAAAGTCACCGCTGAGATCGCCAGAGCTCATGCTGAGAGTGAGTTTGAAAAATACAGAATCATCCAGGATCGCCTGTTTGAATCCGATTTTGACCGCTTATTGAGCTTGCACAAAGATAATGAAGAAGAAAAATGAACGCCGATACCATTATCTCCAAAGTCTGGAGTTTCTGTACCACCCTCAGAGATGACGGCGTTGGTTATGGTGACTACCTGGAGCAGCTAACTTATCTCACTTCCTGAAGATGGCAGATGAGTACAGTAAGCCACCCTATAACCGCGATGTCGGCATACCGGAAGAGTACAACTGGAAAAGCCTGCGCTCCAGAAAGGGCGCAGAGCTGGAAGGTCACTACATCACCCTGCTAAGGGAATTGGCGCGCATACCGTGGACATCATCCTCGCCAATACACCCTTTGGTAAAAAGAACAGCATGACCTTTACCAGTGAAGAGGGCGAACAGGAGAAAGACAGCCTAACCTACAATCGACAAGACTTCTGGGCCACGACCTCAAACAAACAGGTCAACTTCGTACAGCACATACGCACCATGCTGAAATCCACAGGCCGTGCCGCCGTGGTAGTTCCCGATAACGTCCTTTTCGAAGGCGGAGCAGGCGAAACAGTCAGAAAGAAACTGATGGAGACCACAGAACTCCACACCATCCTGAGACTACCTACTGGCATCTTCTACGCCAACGGCGTAAAAGCAAACGTCCTCTTCTTCGACAACCGTCCAGTGCAAAAAGAGCCCTGGACAAAAGAGATCTGGATATACGACTATAGAACAAATATCCACCACACCCTCAAGAAGAAGCCAATGCGCTTGGAGCATCTACAGGACTTCATAGACTGCTACAACACCCACAACCGCCACGACAGAAAAGAGACGTGGAATGCCGAAACCAACCCAGAAGGGCGTTGGCGCAAATACGATAACAAAGACATCGTAGCGAGAGATAAGACAAGCCTCGATATCTTCTGGCTAAAGGATAAGTCTTTAGCTGACTTGGATAACCTGCCTGCCCCTGAAGATCTGGCAGAAGAGATTATCGAAAACATTGAAGCTGGATTGAATAGCTTTAGGGAAATATCTCAAACGTTAGCGGGTTGAGCAATGGTTGATTATTCAATGCTATCGTATTAAGGCAATGTAAATAATATGGAAAATAAAGAAAAATTGTAACTACTCAGCGTATTTTATAAAAAGTATCAGATCACTGAGCAAAATTTGGTAATTGACCTTTAAATACCAATGCCAATGCTTGAGAGGCACTGACATGGTGCTTACGACAAGTCGATAAATATCCTCGAATTCGGCAGAAGGTGATTGCACCCTGCTTACTCCTGAAACACCCCTCTTTTTCATTATTGGTATATGAAGGGTGTCCTGATAGCATTCAGAGTAAAAATACTGGCGATATTGATAGCTCATATTACGCTGACCACTGCTGTCCCGTTAACGCCCTCTCCCCTTTGGGGAGAGGGAATGTTCTATTGCAGTATGTCATGTTGCTGTTGATATATGCGCCCTAAAAAACACCTCCACACAAGGA
>JBEVXT010000407.1:0-4441 GCA_040505955.1 Sedimenticola sp.
GCAGCAATGGTAGTGATTGGTATAATAAGTGATGTTGTTGTGCTTAGAATAATAAGTGAGTTAGAATTGATAAAGTGGATTTAGGAGTGAAATAGAGAGCGGTAGAGAGTCTAAATAGTGGTAGAGTTTAGGGATAGAAGAGACTGAGTAATAAACGTAGGAGTGGAGTTGTGGAATTTCCCTTGCAAACATCAACACGATTCCAGCGTGATAACACGATCGTATGTAACTGGTGTTTATGCTGATGATCGTCTGTTATCGAATAAATCGTCTGGTTTCTAGTATATATTTCTGTGTTTGTACAAATATATGTTCATTTAATTTATTATTTTCAGAGAGTATACCAAATAGCAGTTGGCGTTCAGTGATATTAGGGGGTAGGTCTGAAAAGTGAGTTCGTCTTGCAGTTTGATAGAGTGGGCATCTAAGTAAAAAATGATCTGCAGTTTCAACACTGCCGCAGTTGTTGCAAAGTGGGCTGGGGACAATGTTCTTTCGAAATAAATGGTCGTTGAGTGCACTACATTCCAGACGTAATCGTGTATGTAGAATTTGGCCCAGCCTAGTTCCAGCGTAATAAAAGTCTGGGATTTGAGTTGGGGTTCCTCTTATACGTGTCTTAAATATATTTAAAGAAGTACTATTGCATATAGCAGGATTAAGGTCATTCCAAGCACGTAATGTTGAAGGAAGAAATGAATCAGAATATATTCGCGTTCTTGTGTGAGGTATTTGAAAATTGTTAGCATTACGCAATGGGTAATTTGATGTGTCGCCAACGCGAGCGGGTAAGATATTGGTAAGATATGATGGCACTAGTCCATGTATCATTTTGTATAACATTATGAGTTTCTGTTGATCACGCCTAGTTTGAAGACTATCCCAGCCCGTGTCACGATAAAGATTTTCCAATTTACATAATTTTGTTGCACCTGTTACAATTCGCGCTGCTTCAATTTGGATATTCTCAAGTCTTTGTTTGTCTCCAGCTGTACAATTATCCCAAACAATAGAGCTATATTCCAGAAGAGGCCTTATAAAAGATAAGTATATTTTTTCTAACGAATGTCTGTCTATACGAAACTTTAGTCCCTTTAGTATGTTGAGTTTTTGCCATGTTTTCTTTTCGATGGAATCAATGTGACCATGCCAATCACCGGAATTAGAAAGTGTAAGTCCAAGATGTTTGTGTAACAGAACAGATTTTATCTGATTATTTCCAAATTCGATAGGTGGATGAGGTTGAACATTTCGTTTTAGAGATATTAGCAGCTGTTCTGTTTTGGTTGGGTTGAACTTTACAAGCCATGTTTTTGCCCAATTATTTATAGTTTCCAGGTCAATATTTAAGCTTTGAGCGGAATCTATAGGGTCATCTACAATTATAAAGAGACTGGTGTCATCAGCAAATAATCGAATGTTAGACTGGATGTGATTAACTATATCATTAATGTATACAAGAAAAAGTAATGGTCCTAGTATAGAGCCCTGGGGTACACCAGCAGAGACGGGTTTCCATTCAGAGCTTTGTCCATTAATAACTACTCTCTGCTGGCGGTTTGTCAAATAATTTTCAAGCCATGATAATATATCTCCAGTTATACCAATACTTTGGAGTTTAAAAATGAGTCCTCTGTGCCAAACTCTGTCAAACGCCTTACTGATGTCGAAAAATACAACACGAACCTCCTTGCCAGAATCAACAGCTTCACAGAATGTGTGGTAAAGAGAAAGTAATTGGTTAATAGTAGAGTCGCCGCGAACAAAACCGGATTGGAAAGGAGAAAGAAGTTTGTGGCTGGTAATATAATTAAAAATATGTTTATGAACACAACGTTCCATTACTTTTCCTATACAGCTCAACAATGATATTGGTCTATAATTTCCCGGAGATGAGGAGTCGTCTTTTTTGAAAACCGGGGTAACATTTGCTTCTTTCCATTGAGAGGGAAATGTTACGCTATCAAGAGAGTTATTGAAAATGGTTGCCATTGGAATAGTTAGGCAATCTCTTGATTCTTTTAGAACACGGGGGCTTATTAGGTCGGGACCTGATGCTTTAGATGTATTTAGTGCTGATAGAACATCTGAAACGTCTGTATTTGTTATTTTTATAGATGT
The DNA here is from genome assembly GCA_040505955.1 of Sedimenticola sp. Lineage (GTDB taxonomy): Bacteria > Pseudomonadota > Gammaproteobacteria > Chromatiales > Chromatiaceae > Vondammii. The sequence goes on from JBEVXT010000407.1 coordinate 2,122, forward strand.
TAGAGGTACATTTTGGGTCGGTATTAGAAGTGGTAAATTTGAACCAGAATCATCAACTTCTGACTGCGATATAAAAAAATCGTTTAGTAATGACGCCTTTTCAGAATCAGATTCGTATACATGTCCATTGTGTTCTAGGTTTGGTATGGATCTCCGAGTGTTATTTAAATTTAGTAATTGTTTCGATATTTTCCAAAATAGTTTAGTATCTGTGCTGTTGCTTCTCAATTTGTGTGATAGGTCATCATTGTAATTTTGTTTAGCTTTTTTAATTTCCGAAGTGACAATATTCCTCTTTTTACGAAATTTTGCCCAGATTATTTCATTATTGGTCTGTAAAGCCTTCCGATAAATTCTTTTGCGCTGCCTAATGAGCTTCCGTATATGGCCATTTACCCAAGTTTTATCTGCAGGTCGTATTAGGGCTGTTTTATGTGGAATAGATTCCGAAGCTGCGGTTTTAATTGCTGTTGTAAGGTAGTCACATTTATCATTTATTGACGAATCACCATGTAGACGGGACCAATCAGTTTGGGATAATATTGTTCGCATCTTATCATAGTCACCATCTTCATATTTCCATACAACACGTTTGTATTTAGGAATTTTAGGTTTCGAAAAGTTAAAGACAGCAAAAATAGGACAGTGATATCTTATTTGGTTAGGTATAAAGGGATCGCTTACGCCACTGTATATAACGCTTGATTGATTATTTACAAACATAAGATCAATAAGAGAGGACGAATGTTCTGTAAAGTGGGTGTGTTCCTTAATAAGTTGCTGCAGTCCAAATTTCATTGAGATATCGTTTATTTTCCTGTTATCGGAATTATCGAACTGGTTTAAATTGAAGTCCCCGGTAACGATAATATTGTTCATTGATAAGCTTTTTGCTCGTTCAATGCTTTCATGAATACGGTCAGTATAATCCGCTTTAGAATTTGGTGGGCGATAGATACCGCCAATTAGTATAGTTCTAGATTTAATTTTAACTTCCACCCAGATAGCTTCTAAGTTCGTCACTTCCAAATCATAACGCCTTTTAGATGTTAAGGAATCGCGGACGTATATAGCGACTCCGCCACCAATACGGTTTTGTCTATCGAGTCTATGCAATTGAGAAAAGTTTGGAATTTGGAGTGAATTATCTTGTATTGTAGTATTTAGCCATGTTTCCGTAAGAACGATGACATCATAGAATTGTGTTTCATATTCCAGTAAATCTAGCTTGGGTCGCAAGCTTTGTATATTTACGTGAAAAACGCTAAACATTCCACTGAGATATTCAAAAGAACATGAAGATAAATCAGCTTCGTTGGAGGAAGATGTAGATGAAGGTCCCGGGTTTAGGTGGATATCACCAGACAAGCTAATAAGGAGACATACCAGCCATGTTGTGATGCAGGAAAATGCTGAATAAACAATGGTTCGTGAAACCATACCATTTATATAGAATTGTTGTATCTGAATTGATGTGCGACGCGTATTTGCCACTGATTGGAAGTAACTATTTGTATTGCGAATATAGGTTAAGACGCTAAACAATTGCAATCTAGAATTAGACAAGCCATTGGTTGAACGAATATACAAACAGACCATCATCAGCAGTATAAGTTTAGTATGACGTTGGATCTGTAATTGTGGACTACGAAGGCGTCCTCTGCGCGGCCCAGCGGTGCGACGCGAACCTAAGCAATCACACATCAAGTCACACTGGCCAGTAGAATCAATAGTTCATGTGACACCGGTAAGCCGCGCAGAAGGCCCCTGCACAATGCACGGACAGGAGCACACATGCCTTCCAGATGGTGTGTGTAACATTTAAGCATAGGGAAATTCCGCATAGATGGATGTATCAAGGTCAGAATAGGGTAGAGAAGTGTTAGAGAAAGGGAAAAGCTCATCAATGAATATAGTGTCTGTGAAAGGAAGACACAATAGGCAAGAGACAACATGGCATGGAGTTGATCCAAATAACAAGTATACCTGCGCCCTTTCAACCCAACACACCCGACTCGGGATCTCCCATATCAGATATATATAGACAATCATTTGACCAGGCAATTAAAATTCAATCCGATCGTGTCAGCAAAAAGTTGAGTTTTTATTTAGAATTACAGAAAATGTGCGCAAGTTGTGCGGAATCCTGATGAGACGGTTCGTTCCGAGCCAGCTCCTCGTGATATACACCGCTTGTCTCACTGTCCCATAATCCTGTGTGTCGGGTTGAAAGGGTTAATTGAACATATTGCAATATGAACACGGTAACAAGTACATGTAACATCAATTCAGTAATATACAAATAGCCACGTGCTACTAG
>JBEVXT010000408.1:0-6527 GCA_040505955.1 Sedimenticola sp.
GTGGCTTTACGGCTTGGAATGATGGTTTTCAGAAAAATTCCCATCTCATTTTCAACGAACGGAACCAAAAAGGCATAATTCTCAATATTCACAATGAACATCTTTTGATTTGGATATTTAAAAGAGTTTGGATGCTTTATGACATCCAAAATTTCATTTTTCTCAATATGAGAAACCACACGTTCAAACGATATGCCACGTTCCAATATTAATTGAGCGTTCTTTTCCAAGTTCCAAGCAAAATGCCTCATAAGTGAAAACTAGCACATTGTGTGCCTATTGCAATCTTTTTTGCGAATAACACTTCCGCCAATGGTTTGCACAGCACTGAACTCTTCACCAAATATGCGTGTTTTGGGTAGCCGCCAACAGAGACACTCCCAAGCCAGAGCCTGGGCTCCCTCTGGAAGAGTGCATGGAGAAGGTAGAGTGGACAATCATCACCCAAGCACTGGAAGAGACCCGCTGGAACAAAGCAGCGGCGGCGAAAAAACTGGGATCAGTTTTCGCTCCCTAAGGTACCGACTTAGCAAGCTGTGCATGGAGTGATCAATGCAACCCTAGCCTTCACCTACACCTCAGAGTGACAAAAATTGTCACTTTATGACAACCTTCATCAGAGAAAACAGCACTACAAAAATAGAAAACCTATTAACTACCACTATGTAACATCGCAACGGCACCCCTAAAACTCACCACCCCTTTGAGTTTTCACCAGATTTCAAAAATCCTGAAGCCACACATCATCACTTGGCACAGCTTCTGCATCACTACAAACCGAGAATCAGACTCACAACTGCAGAGACAGAGCAACTCTCTTCCCTGCTGACAGAAACCATGAAGGAGTTGACCATGAAAAAAGTACAAGCAGGTTTTACATTGATCGAACTGATGATCGTCGTAGCGATTATCGGCATTCTGGCGGCTATTGCACTGCCCGCCTACCAGGACTATATGTCTCGCTCCAAGGTTTCTGAGGTCGTGTTGGCCGCTTCAGGAGGCAAAACCACTATTGCGGAAGCATTCCAGACACTGGGCCGCATGCCATCAACTACTTCAGGTGGTGTTAGTACCCAAGTTTCAAACTATGTACAATCTGTAGCTTATGCCAAAACCAGCGACACTGTGGGCGTACTAACAGCCCAAGCTGATGGAACTAGCATAGGTGGTGTTGCTAGTGGGGAAAACATCGTCTTGACAGGGACTGGCGACCAAACTACTGGCATAGTAACCTGGGTATGCTCTGCCAGTATTGCAGACCAGTACGTACCAGCTAACTGCCGTTAACAGAAACTGTTTATTTGCACCAAAAACACCCCGCACTGCGGGGTGTTTTTTTGCACCATGAAACTGGATAGTCTTAGATATAGAGTAATCGGTGATGCATATCCTCCTGTTACCAATACGTTTTATACTTACGGGTCTATTGGTAGCAGCCCTCTACTGGAATGGCCTGTATGGTGATTTCTTCTTTGACGATGAAATAAATATTCTGCTTCTCAAGAGCATCCAAATGACTGAGCTTTCCCTGGGCTCGGTTTATGATGCCATGACCAGCGGTATTGCCAGCCCCACCGGCAGGCCCATCGCCCAACTCAGCTTTGCCCTAAATCACTATTTTAGCGGCTTTGATCCATTCGCCTTCAAGGCAACCAATCTCGCAATTCACCTGGCCACCGGACTCCTGATCTATTTCGCCGCCCTGCGTTTGCTTGCATCGGGAATTTTTGCGGGCTTTGCCGCACTGCTTTGGCTGGTGCACCCCATACAGCTAACCTCGGTTTTGTATGTAGTCCAACGCATGACTAGCCTCTCCACCCTGTTCCTGCTTGCAGGATTTCTGTTACACATGAGTGGACGGGAACGTGGTGGACGCAACAGGACAGCCATATTGCTACTCGCTTGGCTTGTGTGCTGGCCCTTGTCCATCATGAGCAAGGAGATTGGGGTACTGTTCCCACTTCTCATACTTGCGTGGGAAGTGATCATCCGGCGCAGCGTGACCGTTAGACTAGACCGGTTTGCCCGTATCCTTACGACTGCCATTAGTGTTGCTTTTGCCACAGCACTCATCTACGTGGTTCTGACTAATACCCAATGGCTGTTGGATGGTTACACCACACGCGGCTTTTCGTTAACAGAACGCCTCCTGACCGAAGGCAGAGTATTGTGGCTATATTTCGGCCTTATAGTCTTCCCCCGGCTGGAGTCCCTCGCCCTACACCACGATGACATTCTTTTATCAACGAGCTTCCTCTCCCCATGGACAACATTACCCTCCTTGCTTGGCCTGGTTGGCCTGGTCTGGCTGGCGTGGCAGGCACGCAAAAAAGCGCCACTGATGTCTTTTGGAATAGCCTGGTTTCTCATTGGCCATAGCCTTGAGTCCACTCTACTCCCTCTCGAAATTGCACATGAACACCGCAACTATCTACCATCTTTTGGCTTGGCGATTATCGCAGCATGGGCTCTGGCTCGGGCGGTCGAGCATTCCGGGTGGCAAAAGACCCTTAGCATCACCCTTGCCGTCGGGATGATGTCCAGCTTTGCAATCACCACATCCCTGCGCACCCATCAGTTTGGTGATGAGCTAAGACGCACCCAGATCGAAGCGCAACATCATCCCAACTCCAAGCGAACCCACTACGAAGCGGGTAAAGCCCTTGTCTCCCATCTTGCAATACCAAATGCCGGGTCTCCACGCTACTATTTTGCACGCAAACACTACGAGAGAGCCGGAGAACTGGACCCTACATTCAAGCCAGGTTTACTGGGGCTGATTCACCTGAACTGTCTGGTGAAAAAGGCACCCGAAAAGGCATGGTTTGATGAATTATCCAGACACCTGCATGAGACTACTTTTTCTACAAAAGATCGTAATTTACTTTATCATATCAAAGAGATGTCTATTGTTGGCACATTGTGTATGTCTCGCAACGAGGTTCAACATCTGTTTACTGCGGCCATTACCAATACGACCACAGCGCATCATATAAAAGCCATTCTACATTCCTGGCAAGCTGACTATCTGATACTCGCCGCACATGACTTGCCAGCAGCACAATCTGAACTTAATAAATCCCTGGCTATTGCACCCAACAATGCAAGCAACTTGCTCAAGTGGTCACAGCTGGCTTTTCTTCAGGGGCACAACAAGGATGCACACGAAGTTTTAAATCGCCTAAAAGGTATGACCTTAATACAATCAGAGAGATATATATTTAAGTCATTGTCAAACTGCCTGGATACGAGCAGAGCCACACAGTGCACCCTAAAATCAGGTTCACGCAAACAGGAACAGGATTAACCTCCACCCAATAAATTGAAGAAAATAACAACATTGCTTTACAAAGACCCAAGGCGTTAGCATGACCCATGGCAGAACAAAAACGAATTCTTATGGTTAGCACCTCCTATCCCGCAAATGCGGAAGACTGGAGAGGTCGCTTTATCGCCGATATGGCCCAATCAATGGCTGACAGACAAGACCTGGCTCTTTCGCTATGGGCACCTCCAGGAGATCATCCTCATAATGTAGCGGATGCCACAACACCCGTTGATAAGAAATGGCTGCGGAGACTATTGGAACAGGGTGGTATCGCCAGTCAACTACGTAACAACAAAATCACCGGGTACAAGCTGGCCGCTGGACTGCTGGCCCGTCTCTATCGCACCTATCGTCGTGAATATCCTGAACTCACTCATGTCAACTGGCTACAGAATGCCTTGCCACTCTGGGGCACCCACATTCCAGCCCTGATTACTGTTTTGGGTAGTGACTATGGATTATTGAGCAAACCCGGGATGATTCCCATGCTTCGCGCTGTATTTCGTCAGCGCCCCACAATATTGGCCCCAAATGCCACCTGGATGATACCAAGACTAGAGGAGTTGTTTGGTGATGTAGCCAAAATAGAAGCTGTCCCATTCGGTGTAGATCAGCGCTGGTTTACAATAGATCGCACAGACGCAGAATCCGGCTGCTGGCTGGCAATTACCCGTATCACCCGCAACAAAATTGGCGACCTATTTTCCTGGGGTGAAGGCTTGTTTGAAAATCGTAAACTGCATCTGTTTGGCCCGATGCAGGAACAGGTTGACTTACCAACATGGGTAACCTGGCATGGTCCAACACACCCTTCCGAGCTGCGTGAAACATGGTTCCCCCGTGCCACCGGCCTAATTACCCTTAGCTGCCACGATGAAGGGCGCCCACAGGTGATGCTAGAGGCCATGGCGGCGGGCCTGCCGGTCATAGCCTCCGATCTCCCGGCCCATCTGGACTTTGTTCTCCATGAAGAGACAGGCTGGGTGGTAAACAACCGCAATGAGTTAGCACCTGCACTGGCGATCCTTGAGGAGATGAGAAATAATTATGCCATCGGCGAGACCGCGCGTCGCTGGATCAAGCAGAACATCGGCAACTGGGACGACTGTGCCGCACGATATGCAGCCCTTTATAGAGAGCTATATACATCCTGATGACAGACAATATCCTCATTCTCGGTGGTGGCTTTATTGGTCAAGCTCTGGCAAAACGCCTGGTAGAGAACGGCCAGCCTGTGACCATCGTCAGCCGCAACATGCCAGAGCATCTCACCAGGGGTATCAACTGGCAGCAGGGCGATCTAGGTGATCTGACATTGATGCACAAAATGCTGCCCAAATGCCGTGCAGTGATCCATCTTGCCAGCACATCTACACCCGGTCATCATGTTCATGCGCCCGCCCGTGAAGCTGAAGAAAACCTGCTTCCGCTATTGCGTCTTCTGGAAATGATGAGTGATCATCCAGACCTCCCGCTGGTCTTTCTAAGTTCTGGCGGAGCCATCTACGGCCATCCAGCCACCACCCCTGTTTCCGAGACACATGCCTTAGCACCGCTGTCCAATCACGCTGCAGGCAAGGCAGCCGCAGAGCATTTTCTTGGTGTCTTTGCCCATCAGGGATACCCCGTCACTATCCTCAGACCCTCCAACGTCTATGGTCCCAACCAGCCTCTAAAGTCGGGCTTCGGCATAGTCAGAACCTTATTGGAGAACCTCAAACGAGGAACGAACATGACGATCTGGGGCGATGGTAAAATAGTGCGGGACTACTTGTACGTTGATGATCTGATCTCAGCCTGCTTGGCCGTACTGGAAAACCCTTCAGTTGGAACTTTCAATATCGGGAGTGGGCTCGGCTACTCCATAAACGAGTTGTGCATGCTTGCCGAACAAGTTACAGGTAAGAGGCTTAATCTATGCTACCAAGCTAAACGCAGTGTTGATGTACGGACAGTGGTACTGGACAATTCAGCCTTCCGCTGTCACTACACATGGCAACCTCAGCACACCGTCAAACAGGGCATCCAAACCACATGGAAATGGCTTCAAGACCATCCATGAACCAACAACCATTTATTTCCATCTGCATCGCCAACTACAACGGAATGTCTGTCATTGATGACTGTATTCAATCCATTCTTCAGCAAATATCCGGGTTGGAAATTGAAATCCTTGTGCATGACGATGCCTCGACAGACGAATCTGTTGCTCACATCAGGAAGTTTTATCCGGACATTCAGCTCCTTGAGAGTGATAAAAATGTTGGATTCTGTATTGCCAACAACCGCATGGCGTCAATAGCTCGCGGAGAATATCTGTTGCTGCTAAATAATGATGCCGCCTTGTATCCAGATGCCCTGATAACACTGCACCGAGCCGCTGTTGAGATCGGACGGCCCGCTATCCTCGGTCTACCACAGTACAAATTCGATACCGGAGAACTGCTTGACATCGGCAGCCTGTTCGATCCTTTCCTCAACCCAGTTCCTAACAAAAATTCTCAACGAGGCGATGTTGCTATGGTAATGGGGGCTTGCCTGTGGATTCCGAAAGTCTTGTGGGATGAAATTGGCGGCTTTCCAGAATGGTTTCACACTTTAACAGAAGATATGTACCTTTGTTTTGTTGCACTTGTCTATGGTTACAATGTAAACGTTTTGAATACATCAGGATTTAAGCATTGGGTTGGGAAGAGCCTTGGCGGCGGCAAGGTTAAACGGGGAAAGCTAGAAACAACATATAAACGAAGACGAATGAGTGAGCGTAACAAAACCTTTGTAATGCTTCTATGCCTGCCATCAATAATGCTAGCAGCCATCCTGCCTATCCATTTAGTGCTCCTCTTATTCGAAGGAATACTGCTTTCTATCATCAAACGCGATAAAGAAATTTGGTCCAGTATTTATTCTTATACATTTGAATCCATGTGGGTAGAGAGAAAACGTTTATTACGGGAAAGAAAAAGAATACAAAACAGGCGATCAATCAGATACAGAGAAATACTTTCTATCTTTATTTGGTATCCTTATAAACTAAAGATGCTAGTGGCTCATGGGCTACCTAATCTTCAATAAAATATATTCACCAGCACAAGGGGTTGGCGAATACCTTAACCCATCTTTGACATTGAATCTCGGTAACTCATTGATACTTGTGAGTGTCGAAAAAACATCTTCAACAAAAACAGTAAGTTAAGTT
>JBEVXT010000409.1:0-5985 GCA_040505955.1 Sedimenticola sp.
GATCCTTAACCAGTTCAAGGCCGACAAAGAGACCCTTGCCCCGAACATCGCCGATCATTGGGTGCTTCTCTTTCAGCTCATGGAGCCGAGCCATAAGATACTCGCCCATATCGATGACATTTTGCAGAAGATTTTCATCCTCAATGATGCGCAGATTCTCAAGAGCAGCGGCCGGGCCACCGGCACAGCCACCGAAGGTACTGATATCCCGAAAATAGCCCATGCGACCTGCCGTGTCTTCCTTGAAGGCGTCGAACACCTGCTCCGTTGTTACAGTGCAAGAGATAGCCGCATAGCCACTGGCAACGCCTTTCGCCATGGTGACCATGTCCGGCTTCACATCGTAGTGCTGATGACCGAACCATTTGCCGGTGCGGCCCAAACCGCAGACCACTTCATCAATCACGAGCAGGAGACCATATTTTTTGCAGATCTGCTGGATAATGGGGAAATACTCCGGCACCGGTGGAATAACACCGCCTCCGGCCGTGATCGGCTCAAGAATGACAGCGCCTACCGTATCGGGATCCTCCCGCTTTATGGTCTCCTCCAGCGCTTGCGCGCAGTCGATATCGCAACTCCCGTAGCGCTTGCCAAAGGGGCAGCGGTAACAGCAGCAGTGAGGAAATTCGACAAAACCGTCAAGGAAGGGGCCGTACTGCTCTTTGCGTTCGAACTGTCCGGTTGAACTTAACGCGGCAATGGTTGTTCCGTGATAGTCCCGATCGCGGTAAATAATCTTGTGCTTTTTTCCACCATTACGCATATGCGCAATTTGGCGGACGATCTTATAGGCTTTTTCATTTGCCTCAGAGCCGGAGTTTGAGTAGTAGACCCGCCCCATACCGGGCAGTTTCTCAATCAGCCTGGCGGCAAACTGCGCACCGGGTACATTCCCGGCAGAGTTGGCAAAGTAGCACATTTTAATCAGCTGATCATAGACGGCTTTGGCGATACTTTCCCTTCCATAACCGACGTTTACAGTCCAAACGCCACCGGAGACGGCATCCAGATACTCCCGTCCGTTGGCATCCCTGACGCGCATACCCTCCCCTTCAACAATGACCATAGGGTCGCTGCTTTCAAAGGCTTTATGCTGTGTTAAATGGTGCCATACATAACTTCTGTCCGAAGAGACAACCTCTGCGGTATCGAACGTGTTAGCAGCGGGTTTCATATTTTTCCCCTTGTCTGATCATGAGATAGAAACTAAGGGGTCACTGCTATCAGGGGTAGAACCAGTTACTCGGAATTTATGATGCCAAAGGGAGAGCAGCGCGGATATACCACTATTTAAACCAACTTCCATTGCGCATAGAATGAGGATATGGCTACGAGAGGACGTGTTCACTCATGACAGACCGATTGGATAAAACGATGTGGAGAAGGCTGTTTCAACTCTCCCCTGAGAGTAAAACAAGCCTGCAGCGGCAACTGCGGGAGATAATGGTTGCCGCCATACTGGACAGAAAGATATCCGCCGACACCCCTCTGCCCTCTTCCCGTGAACTCGCCAGACAGTTGGGCATCGCCAGAAACACAGTGGTGCTGGCTTACAACCAGCTGATCGATGAAGGTTATCTCATCTCGCGGGAACGCAGTGGCTACTTTATCAATGAGGCGATACTTAGCGGCAGTGTAGATCTTGCAGAGCAACCTGAAGGACATCCGGAGGGCAAGCCTGACTGGGACAAACGGATTAAGTGTAAGGCATCCCACCAGAGTAATATCAAAAAACCCCGCGACTGGAAGAGCTACACCTACCCCTTTATCTATGGGCAGATGGATCAGGATCTCTTTCCCATCACCGACTGGCGTGATTGCTGCCGCCAGTCATTGAGTGTTTCAGGTATTCAGAATGCAGCACCTGACCGTTATGATGCAGACGATCCTCAGTTGATTAAGCAGATTCAGGCCCGCCTCCTGCCGCGACGCGGTGTCTGGGCGGGTGAGGATGAGATTCTGATTACCCTGGGTGCACAGCATGCGCTCTATCTTCTTTCAAGTCTGCTGGTTAACGGCAGTTCAACCGTCGGCATCGAGGATCCCGGCTACGTCGATGCCCGCAATATCTTTTCCCTAAACACCAGCCAGGTATTACCACTTTCTGTGGATGAGAACGGCATAACCCTAACCCACAATCTACGCCTCTGTGATTACGTTTATGTTACCCCCAGTCACCAGTTCCCGACGACGGTCACCATGCCGGTTGAGCGACGCCAGACCCTCCTTGAAGAGGCGACCAAGAGCGATTTTCTTTTGATCGAGGATGACTATGAGTGTGAGATCAACTTTGAGGGGAACCCCTCTCCAGCGCTGAAGAGCCTTGACCACAGTGATCGTGTGATCTACATCGGCAGCCTCTCAAAAACCCTGGCACCGGGCCTGCGCATGGGTTACATGGTGGGGCCTGCTGAATTGATCAGGGAAGCACGCGCACTCCGGCGTCTGATGATTCGCCACCCCCCCTCCAATAACCAACGCACGGTAGCGCTGTTTCTCTCCATGGGACACCATGACTCGTTACTCCACCGCCTCGGCCAAATCTACAAACAGCGATGGCAGGCCATGGGTGACGCCCTTGGGAAGTATCTACCGGAGTCGGCAAGCGTACCCACCTTTGGCGGCACGGCATACTGGGTCAAAGGCCCCCCGCAGTTGGGCGCCCGTGAGCTTCGGGACAGGGCCAAAAAGCTGGGGATTCTAATTGAACCGGGTGATGTCTATTTTATGGAGGAGAATGCACCGCATAACTATTTTCGCCTGGGCTACTCTTCCATTGCAGCGGAGAAGATCGCACCGGGTATCGAAAAGCTTGCAGCGCTGATTCACCAGTGAAGCATCCCAGAGCCGGTTTATATCTGACCAGAAACACAAAAAGCGGGACGCAGAGTCTGTAGGGCGTATAAGCGCAGCGCCATACGCCAACAAGTCATGCCGACTCCTCAGCGTTGGCTGTCATGAGGTCACTCGCCAACCGCACCAGTCACAATAATTTCTTACGTAGCGATCTTTTGCCAACGCATTATGGTGTATGGCGCTGCGCTTATACACCCTACACTCTTATGCAAGAGTGCGGCAGGTTCAGGATGCTTAATAGTTACTTATTTGCCCTTAAACCTCTGCGTACTTTGCGCTTCTCTGCGTACTCCGCGTCCCGCTTTTTATCTCCGGGTGAACTCTACTTATCCCCAAACACATACTTCGGTTTAAGCCAGTAGACCAGCATCGGCAGTATCATCAGTGCGGTAAATACATCGATGATGAGTGCTTCACCGATAAAGATACCCAAACCCCAGGTATTGGCCAGGTCGGTACCCAGCAGCGGGATAAAGCTGCCCAGCAACACCACCACCGAGATAATCACTGCTGAACCGGTGGTATCCAGGGTGTTGCGCAGTGCCTGCTGCCAGTTGTTGCCGGTTGACGCCATCTCCTCCCGCAGTCTGGAGATCATGTAGATGCCGTAATCCACACCTAGCCCCATGGCGATACTCAGCGTCACCAGCAGGTGGAAGGCGAGATTGCCCGACCAGTTGCCCACCGAGGTGAAGTAGCCGCCGAGACCGTACTGGGCAAACAGCGTGATAAAGAGCGTCGATACCAGAATTCCGGCCACCATAAAGGAGCGGAACATCAGAGCGGTAATCACCAGGATCGCCAGCGCCGTCTGTAACGGACTCAGCAGCCAGTTCTCCATCGCCACCTCACGGGTCGCCTCGGTTGCGCCGAGGAAGCCGCCCAGGGCGGGACGTACATAACCGGAACCCTCCACCGAGAGCTCATTTGTATCACCGGAAAGATTATCCACAGGCCCGGAGCGCAGACCAAAATTGACCTTGCTGAAGCCGGGATCATTTTTATGTTCCTCGATGTACTGCTGGATATCCATGGTCACCTGATGGGTCTCCGCCGGGTGCATGGTATTAACAAAACCGAGGATGACGCCCTCATTCCAATCTTTCGAGACGAAGGAGTCCATATCCCCCGATGAGGTCATCGACTCCAGCAGACCGTTGTACATCTGTACTATCTCATCAGGCACACGGTCATCATCTGGATCGATGTCGGTGAGGTATTTGGTGGTTGGAACGCGCAGATCCTTGATCGCAGGCTTCTCACCCGGCTCCGCCGTCAACAGCATATTCACCAGGCGAACATACTGGGCATAAGATCCGGTGTAGCCGACAAACTCATGGGAGCGCATCCAGTTCTCCATCGACTCGATGTCGGCCAGAACCTCGGCATTGTTCATGATGCCCTGTGCTCCACACGCCTCCTGATCCCAACACCCCATCTCTTTCTTATGAATCGAACACCGCTGCATACGCTCGGTATATGATTCAATGTCGTAGACAGCGTCGGGATAGTAGTCATCCACACACTCGGGAGTCAGAGGCTCCTTACCGCGAATCGGTACACTGACGGAGATCACCCCCGGCATAATGGCATTGAGTTTCTCCAGATCCTTCCAGGTATCGGAGCTACCCTTGAATGCAGCGCGGGCGTAGTTGATGCCCTTCTCGACACCCGGCATCAGATCATCTGAGTCACCATCGGTGATGCCGGTGTAATGCACCGACAGGCCCATGATGATGGCGATAAAGCCGATAGGGATCCACTTGCCCGGACCCGCCACCAGTTTGGAGATAAAGCCACCGGCGGCACTCTCCCATGAGTGCCCCTCCTTGGTATCACACAACTCTTGCGGCGGTGGGAAGATGGTCAACAGCAGAGGGATCAAAGTAGTGGTGGTGAGCAGCAGGGTCAACATGCCGAACATACCAAAATAGGCGTAGGCTTTGTAGAACGATATATCCACCAGAGAGAGGGTGGCAAAACCGACCATATCGGTAACAATCGAAAGCGTCGCCGGCACCATGGTATACGCGATGGCAATGCGTGCCGATTTCTCACAGTCGCCGTGACCGGCATGTTCCAGCAAAAAGCGCCTGGTTACCTGTACCGAGTGGCCTATACCGATGGCCAGAAGCAACATCGGCGTCAACACCATCATGGTAGTCAGCTTGAACTGGCTGAAACCCATCAGACCAAGAGTGAAAACAATGGTCATACAGACGCCCAGCAGCGGAAACAGCGCCCCGCGCCAGTTGCGGAACTCAGCCCACAACACAATCAGTACAATGACAATAGAGATGGCAAAGAGCCACCACTTGTTCACCAGATCCTGCAGCATCCAGGCAAGGAAGTAGGGCTCACCCGCTACCAGCATCTCGATCCGTTCATCCTCGCCATACTCATCCATCATGGCGCGCACTTGGCGCACCCAGGGCAGATAGACCTCTTTTACACCATCGTCATAGTCAGCGATGATGTAGGCAGCCTTGGCGACACAGCTGTCCTTGTCATAATCCTCGTAGGCGCAGCGCTTGCCGTTCTCGTCCCACATAGAGACCAGCATCGGCCCCATCACCGGATTGTTCTTTACCCCTTCGCGCAGAAAAGCGAGCTGTTTCTTTGCCTTTTCCGGGTCATCACTGATCCCCTCCGTAGGGATCAGACGCTTAAATACAAGACCGCTCTCATCAGCCCCCATGTATTTGATCTTTTGGGCGGCGATATCGATAAAGTTGGCGGGGCGTGAATTAGGCAGCGCCTCCAGCTTGCGATGAATCTCCTGTACCTTGTTGATAAACCAAGGCTGCCAGATGTCATCCCCCTCTTTGATCTGGAGGGCGAACACCATGAGGTTACCCATACCGAAGTTGTGCTCGGCATAGAGATTGGTCGCTACATAGCGATTACTCGGCGGCAACAGGGTATCGGGATCGTTGCGGATATCCAGCTTGTGTATCTGCAATGCACCCAACACCGTGGATACAATCAGAGCAATGAATATCACATTACGATAGCGGAGCACGAAATCCGCATAACGCTCCGCCAGTTTTGTATTGTTGTTTTCAGTGGCCATACTCACTCCACACCTGCGAATAGATGATTATTCCCTGTCTCAATGGCCTTGAT
>JBEVXT010000410.1:0-3966 GCA_040505955.1 Sedimenticola sp.
CTATGACATCGATGGAACCGAACAGCCCAATTCACGCACCCCTGCTGCCCCCCATACACCCTCATGAGCATCAACAGATGCCTGCAAATGGGGCAGCGTCGCAATCAAGAAAAAAAAGGTCACGCATCATATGCAATCGATGGCTCTCCTCGTTCCCTTGTACGATATCGTGAGGCATTTTAAGCAGATGGTGTTATACGGGTCCGGATATCATTAAAAATGTGTTTGTTATACGGTTAGGAAGCAGTAGCGTTATGAATTATATTCGCCAAGAGAGTTGCTTGGAGGTGGATTATGCGGAAAGCGTATAACTGCTTGTTAGCTTAAACCAGAATTGAAATAATGGAGTAATAAATTGAAATATGAACTCCCTGAGAATCATGGACTCTCTGACAAAATCATAGATTCGTTGGTTTATACTGAGGATGGCACACCAGCTCTTACTAACTCCCAATATGCAGCCCTTGAGTCTGGATTGGGCTTAGGTAAAAGCGTATTAGTCGTATCGCCTACATCAACAGGAAAAACTCAGATTGCTGTTTGGGCTATTGCCAATGGCATAGAAGTTAATGCAAATACAGTTTATTTGGTTACGCATAGAGCATTAGCAAAACAAAAGTTCAATGACTTTAAGGATTTACTCCTAACAAACTATCTGAATAGTGACCCTTCTTGTATTGTTCTAGCAACAGGGGATGTAGTCACGGATTGTTCAGGTGAAACTCCTGCTGACCCACTAAGATCCCCTTTACTTGTTGCGACCTATGAAAAATATTTAGCAATGCTTTCGGCTGCCGGGGTACCGTCATCATTAGGCAACACAGTTGTTGTCTGTGATGAAATTCAATTGCTTGGTGATAAACACAGGGGGCAGAATGTAGAAATACTCCTGACTTTCTTAAGAAATGCAGGTTGGAAGCAATTTGTTGGGTTATCTGCAGTTCTTGAAGAGAAAGATAGCGAAGATTTGTCAAATTGGCTTAAAGTCTCACATGTGCGTACAACTACTCGAGAGAAAGATTTACAGTACGAATATTGGAATTCAATAAATATTGAAAGTGTTAGTACGTCAAACACCGAAGATATTGTCATTGAAACACGGCCTACAGGCGTTTCTCCAGAAACACTCCAAGTAATCAGATACCTTGGAAATCAAAATCCAGCACCTCTGCCTGTGATTGTGTTTTGTATGAGAAAACAAGATGTTTATGATCTTGCCAATGCTGATCTGGAGTCTCGAATCGGAACTAATGGAGTGCAACTTCCATTAGATCTTGGTGACCTACCGGAGACTACTGCTAACTCATTTCTGGCTACTGCTCTTTCCCACCGAATAGCCATACATAGCGCAGATCTTACAGATGATGAACGTAAAATTGTTGAAGACGGACTCATAGAAAGAAAAGTCGATGTCGTATATGCAACATCAACACTTGCTGCTGGTGTTAATTTTCCATTAGGTTCTGCAGTTTTTCATAATTGGGTTCGTTGGGATGGAAATCAGAGAACTCATATACCAATAGACCCATCTGAATTTCATAATATGGCAGGTCGTGTCGGAAGAATGGGTTCAGAACACGAAGAAGGGCGAGTAATATTTTTTCCTACTGGAGGAGTGTCTCAAACAGCATATAAATCATATTTACAATTGAATGTATTGCCGCCTATCCAGCATCGTATTAACGCCGAAAATTTTGATCAGTTGAGTCTTCAGCTAGTTGCTACTGGTCTTTGTTCTTCCACCGAAGATATTGTAAATATAATTAAAACATCTTTTAGTGGGCTTCGTGAAGAAGATAATAACTTACAAAGCTTTGAAACGTGGGAAGCTCAAATTAATCATGGGGTGAGAAAGCTAATACAGTTTGGATTTGTCGTAGAGATGACAGATGGGAGGTTGATTTCCACTCCAGTTGGAAAGTCAGTAGGCCATTCTGGTTTTCGTCCAATAAGTGCAGTAATGCTTATTGAGTACTTTTCTAGAAAAGGTAATGTATTAGCTAGTTTAATAGGTACTCCAATAAATAATGACAGTATCAATCGTTTCGCTTACTTAATATTTGCAGCAAGTTTCTCAATACCTGAGTTCAGACCTCATCAAGGAAAACAACCTTCACGCTTTTTGCCTTGGCCTTTGAATCGAATTAATTTGGATGCATCATCATATGCCGATGATCTGTTTGAGCCGAATTGGTTCGCCGATCAATTACCTACAAATGCAGCTCAACTTTCATTAGACTGGATTAATGGCGCTAAGTTAGTAGACCAAGAGAAAATTGAAGAACATATAAGGGCAGGAACATTACTTGAAATGTACCGAAACCTTGGCTGGGTGCTGCAAGGCATTTCTTTAATTCTATCTGCTGCATCTGATACTAGGACTCCCGAACCTCTGCGTCCTACAAGCCTTCAAGGAAAAGAGGATTTAGTATCAATACTTAGAAAACTTCCACGTGCAATCACTCGTTTGAGTTATCGGGTAGCAACAGGGTTGCCCGATGATGTTCTTTGGATGAATACCCTTAATCAAATAGATGAACCATTCAAAATTACCCGCGATGAAATTATTGCTTTTAGAGAAAAACAATTTTCGAAACCAGAGCTACTTGTTTTAGGAGATTCAAATTCAGACCATATTCGTTGCGCTGTTTTCGAGAAAGCTAAACCTGCACCACAAGTTAAAGCTAATTGGTTTAGAGATCGATGTAGAAGTTGGAAATCAGATCAGCGAATCAGAGCGCAGGAGCGTCATCAACAAAGGGCTAAAGGGTGTTTAGAAATAGCCTTAATCCAAGAGTTTTATGAAACCCGTGGCGTAGAATTCGAATTAGTATTCGAGAAAATACTTACGCACCTTGGGATTAACTTTAATAAGCTAGATGATAGTACAAAAACAGGAGCACCTGACTACCTCATACTATTAGAAGCCTCCCCTCCTTTAATATTTGAACTAAAATCTCGAGAAGGAAATAATCTTATAAATTACAACGGAGCAACAGAGGTTCTTGCTGCTTCTGAGATACACGGACATAAAAATACATTTTGCGTCACTCTTTGTCAGCCAGGTGTTGATCCTAGTATTCCAATGAATATAACAGGAAGCGGTCGTCTTAGTGTCGTTGAAAGCAATGATTTAGCTGAGGGATTATTACGGTTATGCCAAGGAAAATTAACTCAAGAACAATTATGGCAGTGGTTTGCTACACCAGGGCAAGCGTTAAGTGCTGATTTGCCTTATAAGGAAAATTAGTTGCATTATCCAAATAAAAAGCTAACAAATAGCTCCAGCGGACATTTCAAAGTGGCACTTATTTTGCTTACGCAAAAACGTGCCACTTTGAATTGCCGCTGAGCATGGCGTTAGCTGCGTCAAGTAAGGCAACGTATGAAAGAAAAAATATATGAAGAAGTAGGAAATAATTATCGCTTTTTTCTTCGATGGCGTCACGCTGCTCTAGCTGGGAATATGATAGTGCTTGGTGCAATATTGTCCTTCAGTATATCTGCATTCAAGGATGCCAAAGAATTGATGTGGATTATCCCATTGTTAGCATCACCTGTAGGATTTCTATTATGGGTAATAGATGTAAGGAATAGGAGTTTATATCATGCGGCTAATCGTGCTGGCAAAGAAATAGAGGATAGCGAAGGCGTTTCTGGCTTCTATTCTAAACTAATAAGTGAGGATGTGGCGTTGCCTAAAGGCTCATCGGTATTTTCAAAGTGGACTCAAAGCCTTGCATTGAACTTCTTTTTTTTTGGGTCTTCGGTTCTACTGATAATGATGTCTATTTTATTTTATGTCAAATGGGGCAGCTAACATAAACATGCACCCGACCTACGCAGCGTCACGCCTTTTGCGAAAAGAGCAAAAGCCGCACCACAACGCAGGCCGGTGATGTAAACGTTATGTGTCTTTGGCGTAATCGTTTCAAAGTACTTTGGCTTGTTGATATGAAAGGAGGC
>JBEVXT010000411.1:0-2395 GCA_040505955.1 Sedimenticola sp.
GGTGACGGGCAGGAGGCAATTTATCTCGATGATGGGGATAGAGTCCTTTTTATGGAGGTATTGGGAGAGGCATGTGAGCAGCACAATAGGTAGTGCCATAATCAACTGCGTAAACCTTGAATTTCTGATTTAGCTGCGGCAGGCTATTGCTATGTTTATTCGCTGCACCACGATCAAAAGTCGCAACAACGGCGACCCCTATTACACCTACCGCCTGGTGGAGTCAGAACGCGTCCACGGCAAGATGAAGCAATATTTTGAGATAAATAAGGTTACTTGAATAACTGATTATGCGTGCCTAGCCGCAGGAAAATGATTTCTGTTTTCATAGGTAGGTAAATGACTAGCATATCTCCGCCTAAATGGAATTCTCGGCAATCCTGATATTCGCCACTTAACGGATGATCTTTAGACTCGGCGGGCAAAGGCTTTTTTAGCCGTAAGCATTCAAAAAACTGAATGAGTTTTGCAAATTGACCATCAGTGATTTTTGTTTTGTTCCAGTCCCGCAAGAATTGTTTGTGACGCCTCAGTTTCATTTTAATTCAGAAATTGAAAAGTCGTCGATATTTTCTCCCTGACGCGCTTCTTCGATTACTTTTTGAGTCACCTTGTTGGGAATCTTTATTTCAAAAGGAAGTCCTTTGTTTAGACTGACCTGGTATAGAAATAAATTAAAAGCTTCACCCATGGTCAGGCCCAGCTGTTTGAAAATACGCTTTGCTTCATCCTTTGCTGTTTTATCCAGTTTTACACTGGTGGTTTCTTTCACTGTTGTACTAGTCATTTGGATGAGCCTCTAAATACTACAATAGTATTATTATATCCATTGAATAAAATTTAATCAAGTCTGAAAGAAAGGTCAAAGGCAGGGGTCAAGTATCATATTGACGCCTCTATAGGCAGCCAGTAAAATCCAACGCATGCCTCGCCCTCTCTGAATAGTATATGAAAGTGCTTACTACCACGTTGTAGTTACTTTACGTTTACGTCAACGTAAGAATGAAGCGAGCATAGCACCGATTTTAACGAAAAATGCCCCCCTCTCCCTGAAAACGCAGCAGAAAGTCCAACAGATACCCCCGGCTCTCATCCGAGTACTCACGTTCTACGCGGTAGATGGTCAACAGGCGACTGACAAAAGGGGCTGGTGTGCGGCGAAGGGTGAGCGCGCTCACCTTACAACGGAGAAGCGCTGAAAGTTAAACACTGACATCGGAAGGGTCTTTGGAGCGAACAGGTGATAACCCTGAGGTTGTGGGGATTGTAGAGAAGATTCGTTACTATTTCAGAATCCTGTAATAAATACCATGTGTTGAGAATCTTCTTGCATTCCCACCCTGTCGCCACTATTTTCAGGACAAATACCGAATCGCCATATAGCGCATACACTAAAAAGCTGTTTAGAGAGAACCCTATGTCCCTTAAAGCCGAATACAAACCCTTTGATAAATTTCTTGCACAGGGGCGTAGTTTTATTGAATCCCCCGGTGTTATCACCGGCATGGCGTTCGATGACGCCATCGTCGCCTACAAGCGCTATGTGATCTCACAACTCCATGATGAGCCGTTGTCGTTCAAACTTAACGATCTCGACAAGGCGGTGAGAAGTCAGGATATGGAGGCTGTGCCACGACTCTTTGAAGAGGTGATTGCCGCCCGTCCCGAAGGGGAGTGACGCGACTCCAAGCCAGTGGATGAGGAGAGACAACGGTGGATCATGCACATCGACATGGATGCCTTCTTTGCATCCGTGGAGCAGCGCGATCACCCGGAATACCGCGGCAGACCGGTGGTGATCGGTGCCCAGCCCGGCAGGCGCGGTGTTGTCTCCACCTGCTCTTATGAGGCGCGCCGTTTCGGCATCCACTCCGCCATGCCGATCTCCGAGGCTTACCGCCGCTGTCCCAACGCGGTCTACCTCTCCCCCTCAATGACAAGCTACAGCGAGGTCTCCCGGCAGGTGATGGAGGTGCTCAGAGGCATCTCGCCGGTGGTTGAACAGGCGTCGGTGGATGAGGCTTATGTCGATATCACGGGTCTGAAACGACTCTTTGGTGCTCCCCGTGAGATAGGTGAACTTGTCCGCAGAGAGGTTCGGGCGGCGCTCAACCTGACCTGCTCCGTCGGTATCGGCCCCAACCGTTTGATTGCCAAACTGGCTTCCGATTTTAATAAACCCGATGGCCTGACCATAGTGCCTTATCAGCAGGTCTATCACTTTCTTGATCCGATGCCGGTCTCACGGCTGCGCGGGGTGGGAAAACAGACCCTGAAAACGGTGCAGCGTCTGGGGATTCGCAATGTTGCCCAACTGCGCGGCTATAGCCTGGAGTTTTTGCAACAATATTTTGGAAATCGCGGCGGTGAGCACCTCTACCATCAGGCCAGGGGT
>JBEVXT010000412.1:0-2657 GCA_040505955.1 Sedimenticola sp.
TGATCCTTATTAATAGTGTTAGTTCACTTGTTACCCGACTGCTTAGTGTTACTGTGCTTATCTGGGTGCAGCAATATCTTCTAAAGCGAATATCAGTAGAAGAATATAGTCTCCTACCCGTGATTTATTCCCTGATCATCTTCTTACCTCTATTAACTTTGATCTTAACAAGTGGAGTTAAACGGTATGTTCTAGAGGCTTACGCTAATAATGAAGATGAGCGTATTGCTGTGATTGTATCGACCATGTTCCCGCTGTTTTGTCTAGGGGGAGGCTTTCTTTTTCTCATCGGGATAACCTTAGCATGGCAGATTGACGCAGTATTACGAATCGATCCTGAATATATCGATGATGCTCGAATCATGTTAATACTGATAATATCTCTTGAAGCACTGCGGGTTCCTGTGGAGGCTTTTTCAAGTGGCCTATATGTTAAGCAGCGTTTTGTTCTTCAGAATGTAATAAAAATAGCGAGTGAAAGTGTTCGAATGGCGCTCTTATTTACACTGCTGCTTGGCTTCAGTGTGAGTGTGATTTCGGTTGTTGTAGCAACTGTTGTAGCAGGGCTTATGGAGATTATTCTACTGTTTGTCGTATCTCGGAGACTTTTACCTTCCCAACGATTTGATCAATCACTGTTTGAATGGTCTATCGTAAAAGAGCTGACCAATTTTGGTGGATGGAGTTCTTTGTACGGTTTGGCAGGTATGATAAGAAAAGCAGCAGACCCAATTATTTTGAATCACTTATCAACACCTCTTGATGTCACCTGTTTTCACCTTGGTTCACTTGTTCCTATTCGTTTGGAAGTTATAGTCAATCAATCATTTATCGGTTCTGTATCACCGGTTGTGGTTGGGCTGCATGCTGATAAGCAGGATAAAAAACTCAAGACTATATATCTGCGGCTGGGAAGGTATGCAATGTGGGGCGTGTTGTTAGTTATTGCGCCATTCCTTGCGTATTATGAACAGATCGTTACGCTCTACGTGGGAAAAGACTATTTGTCTGCAGGTACGGTAATGTTCCTTTTACTCGCCTGCTATCCAGTCATTTATGGCAATATATTGTATACTTCATTGGCCAATGCAAAGATACGTATGCGTTCGCTGGCAATAAGGGAGGCTGTTTCAGCCGTTGTAAATCTAATGTTGACTTTGCTGCTTGTAGGCCACTTTCAAATGGGGGCTGTTGGGGCTGCTACAGCTACATTTATTGTTTACGGATTAGGCTCAATACTGCTCTTCTGGCCTTTCGGGAAAGGCATGGTGGATGCAACATGGCGAGAGGTGTGGACTGATATTTTACTGCCTGGAATTATGCCATTTGCTACAGCAGTTGTTGTGATGCTGTTACTTGCAAGCTATTACTCCGTAACGTCCTGGATCGCATTAGTAGTCAACTCTGTGTTGGGTAGCATCATATATTTTGTAGTTCTCTGGTTTATGGCAAAAGAGATAGATAAGTCCCAGTTTCGAGAGGTTTTGCTTAATCTCGTTACTCGTAAATAAAACTGACAGCTCCAGGGCTTGGTTAAGTCGCAAAGTGTAGTAATATGCTACATAATCACGGAAAGTGTTTGATATGAAAGAGGAAATGCATAGTTTCTGCATACGTTTCACGAAGGGAACCTCTGAAAAGCTATAACCGATTTCCTTGATCTTGCGCCTCCCTAGCACAGTTCAATTCGGCCGGACTTATTCAGAAGATCCCTAGAATAACTCAAATAATTATCAGTAGAGTCAATATGTTACTCCAAATATCTTGTAAGCACTTACAGGTGAAAATATGAAAATTGGTGTTACAACTTTCGGATGTGATTTAAAATCCGGTATGAGTCGGTATGTTTCAAACCTTATTGCACAGTTCGCTTCTATTACGGATACCGATAGCTTTGAGGTATTGGCTCATGGTAGTGCGCTCAATGAATATATGGCGGATGTAAATCACGGTAATGTAACGCCTGTCCAGGTTGCAGAATGGTTAGCCAATCCGTTGTTGAACGTTGCCTGGCATCAGACTTCACTACCTGCATTGTGTCAATCGAAAGACTACGACGTGCTTTTTTTGCCAGCGGCGAGTCGGAGGACGCCACTCTGGGTACCCTGCCCAATGGTTGGCACTGTCCATGATATGAGCCCATTTCATATCGCAGGGAAATATGACAGTGCAAGAAATTTTTATCAAACACGCGTTCTACCCCAACTACTGAAAAGGCTCACCCATATTATCGCGATCAGTGAGAGCACAAAACGCGATATTCAGGAATATGTTGGCGTACCCGATGAGCACATTAGTGTGATTCATCATGCAGCTGATACTGATGCCTTTTACCCGAGGGATCAGAAGGCTTCCATAAATGCGGTACGTGGTTACGGTGTACGTGCCCCCTATATCGTTTATACATCCCGTATTGAAAGCCCGGGCAAAAATCATCTGCGATTGATTCGTGCATTTGAGAAGCTCAAGAGAGAAGAAGAAATTCCTCATCAACTGGTCCTTGCCGGTGCGGATTGGCATGGGGCAGGAGAGGTTCACAAAGCGGCTGTAGAGTCACCATTTAGCAATGACATTTTGCTCACAGGCTATGTGCAAGGTGTGGATCTCCCAAGTTTGTACTGTGGTGCAGACATGCTGGTTTTTCCATCTCTCTTCGA
>JBEVXT010000413.1:0-14589 GCA_040505955.1 Sedimenticola sp.
TTCCGATTCCTCTTGCAAATGGTCTGTCAATGTCGCCAAACATCGAAAAGTACTCCTTGCCTGGGGAATCGGCTAGATGATTATCAGGTCTCCCATTGCGATGGAGAGCAGGAGAGAGGGTCACAAGGAGAGAGGGTCAGGTCTCCCATTGCACATCAGTCTCAGATGATTTAGCATCTTCTTACGGAACAGTGGTGAATTGTAATGTGCAATGGGAGACCTGACCCTCTCCTTCTAAGCGTCGGTCTCTATGCGGTTGTTATGCATATATTTTCATTATTGCTATTTGGTATTTTTAGGAGCAAATTGACAGCATTTATTCTCTAGAAATGTTTTTGTCTAATCTCAATAACTTTTGCAGCCATTTCTGCACTCATTTCACTGGGCTTAACTCGTGAAATTATGTTTTGAAGTACGCGTTTTTCATTATCATCTACTACGCCATCTCTCATAGCAATGTCCAGAATTTGATTTAATTCATTGATGTCAAGCTTTCCATCATTTGCAAAACAGTTGATAGAATGGAAGCTCATTTCTAGATAATCTCTGTTTTCACCCACTATTGTCTCCTTTTGGTTGTGTTTGAAATGTGTTTCGATGCATAACGTTAGGCTCACCCGACCACCGGGTTAACCACACTGAACTTTGAGAAATGGCAAAGTTAATTGAAACCACTGCACTCAAAACGCCGCAAAAGTCAGGTGGGTCGGGTGCAGCCTTTTGTTAAGTGATTATCCAGTTGGACATAAATCATCACGCCCTGGCACATATAGCCTATATTCGCCTTTTACAGGCGCTGCCTGATAAAGTTGAATATTGCTACCTTCACTCTCATTCACCGAATTAATAGATGAACTGAGTATCTTGCAATCATTATCATCCATTCTCATTCCGGCAATAACTGACTTAAGAACAGCATTTCTATTGTATTTGTGAATTCCTGGGCCTCTAAACTGATCTACAACACGCTCTTCTTTTTCATACATCCAGTCACTTCCTTTGATTAAAAACTGTTTGTTAGCATTCAACTCTTTATCTTCATCATCAAATGAGTTTAGTGTTGGCTTTTCTTCGGAATAATCAACCTCTAATGGAACTAAAAAATCAAGCATATAGTCAATAGCTTCTGATTTTGTACATTCTGCTATTGTTGGAATGCAGAACTCCACAACAAACCCAGTATGATTTTTTGCGTAATGAGCCCACATAAGCAGATTCAATGGATCTCTAGAGAGACTGCATACCCCAATACCTTTTGATAATTGTTTGACAAAACTATCATTTAATACGGCATTTTCTACTTGTTTGAGCATTTTCCTTCTATTAGCTATCCTTTCTGCTGGTGAGTACCCCCGATAATCACCAGCTTTTTTTATCAAGTCTTTCCTATTGAAACGTGTTTAACATACTCATTTGCATCTATATCAGGCGCACAATCAAAAGGGTCATTAAACTCAGTAGGTGGCGTAAATTTCATTGTTCCTTCTTTGATTATGGATAAGGAACCTTCAGAAAAAGGAACATACTTGTATCTTAATATTGTTTCATCCATTGAGCTTTTCACTTAACGCCGCGATGTACGGATTTTAAAAGTGGAGGCCGTTTTTTGGCCGGAGCTTTTAAAATTCCGAACCATTGCCTTGTTAACTGCTTTATTCATGGATGAAGTATGCATCTATTTCACGACCCGCATCAAGCATTGGTACTTCAATAGTTTCTAGTGATTCTAATATATTGCTAAACTCTTGCTCGGTCTTAGTGCAGTCATATGCTTTGTTGAATTTGGAATTAAGCTCTAGCCTTGTTACTTTGATTTGATCAATGCTTAATAGCTTATCTTTATGTATGAGCTTGACCAAATTAAACACATCTTGATCTGGCATATCCTTCTCTGATTTATGCCATACAAAATCCTGTTTCTCTTCAGGATCATTGACCTCATAAATTACCGCACCTGAAATTTTATCATCGGTTTCTTCATGCCATTGAATTTCTACAGCACCGAGTGCGCCTAAAAATTCTCGTAGAAATACTTTTCTTCTCATCGCTTACTCATGGCAGTTAACGCCGCACGCAGCTGCCGACGAAGGAGGTCTGCTGGCGTGCCTGGTTAAGTTTCAACCTGTCAAAATATTGTTCATCACATAAACACACCAAATTCCAGATAGAATAACCAAGATTTTCGTTAGAGCTCCTAGTATTGATATTTTTGGATCTGGTGCACTTCTCCATAATGCTACTAAAGAGAATAAAAAGATAACTAAAAAGGGGATAAATGTAAGAGCATGAGGAAGTCTTACCTGATAGAGGCTTAGTACTATAAGCTCTGGCACTACCACTATAAATAACGACAACAGCAACCCCAGTACATAGACCAACCAAAATGCTTGCCATAATTTTATTTCTCCATGAAAAGCTCGGGTCAAAAATGACTTATGCTTTGTTTGTATTTGGTTTTCTAAAACCAATTCGCTCTGTGGTGTTTTATAAATTTCAGTATTCACTTAGATTCCCTTTGTAAACTTAACGTTAACCATAAGCCGCGCAGGTTTTATGCGTCGGCTTAATGGGTTGGTTAGGCGGATTACTCGTCATTATGACTTTCCTGGTTTGAGTATTATGTAACGCCTCTTAAGTTCTTTAACTTCTAGTTGATGCCAGCTATCTATCCAGCTGTAAATATTTCGAACCATCTCAACCATCGGGATCAAGTCATTTGGATTGTCAGTTTCCAGCTGTTGTCCGTGAAACAGCGGATTTCTTACATGTTTATAGAAATGCGAAACTTCATCCCATAGCTCTTCATCAGAACTCTTTAGGCTTACCGCCTCGGGCAATAGTGATGGCAGTTGATTATAATAGCTATCTGCCGTGCCTGCTCCGCGCTTTATTAGAAATGGATTCCTTACCAATTTATTATTTTCTTTTGTTAGTTTTCCCGCCATCCCGAGTTCAGTCCATACCGCACCAATTACATATGACTCCAGGCCTAGAATTGTCCGCTGTAATATTAATGTTAATAGATCATTCTGCATGCCTAGCCAAATCAAAAGCGGCGTGTTGATTGGCATTGGCTTGCCTTTTTTAAATTGAGCCTTGAAATCCTCTGAAATAAGTAGCCCCTCAAAAATAATAAATTCATCAAGCAGATTATATAGCGGTATATTCCCTAGTTTCGGCATCTCCATTGTCATAATCTATCGCCTAACGGCCAGTATCACCGGGAAAGCGAAGCGTAGGGAGGAACGATCGTAGCTTTGCTTTTTCCGAGTGCATGCTATTGTTAAGTGTCGTATGCATAGAAGTGCCAAATGCTTTTATTAGTATTAAGAGAATCATATAGCTTTTGTGCCTGCTCGTTATCTGGCTCTGTAATCCACTCCAACCTTGCAGCGCCATTTTCTGATGCAAAAACTCGACAATGCTCAATAAGTTGCTTCCCAACACCCTTGCCTCGCATATTCGGCAGAGTATATAAATCATTTAGTACCGCAATCTTGGCTACAATAGTTGATGTAAATGAAAAGTAAACCGTAGCAAAAGCAACAACCTTATTATCCTTTCTGTATAGAAATTGGCACCCTGCTAAATTATCTGAACCAAACTGAGAAAAAAACTCCCTATTTCTTGAATCCGAGATTTCAGCGACTTTGTAATATTCTTGATACATCCTAATTAAAGGTAAGACTTCATCTAAGTTATTTTTAGATACTGGTTCTATCACTGATTTCTCCAATACACTTAACGCCCCAGCTCACTGGAGAGCGACCGAAGGGAGCGTATCCTGTGGAGCTGATTGTTATGTGTTTGACTCAATATAAGATAAGTATTCATCTTGAATTACGCCCTGATTTACGAAGTTTAATTCACAAACCCCCAGTTCTTTAGCTGCACTTTCTAAGCCGCTAGAATGCACCACTTTTACTGGCTCATCATATTCTCCAGAAGGAGAATCAAATGTATATACATCAATGTAATTTACAGAGCCCTGATCATATGACTCCCAAAGACTGCCAATGACTTCTGACTCACTTCCATTAAAGGATGCCCATCTGATGCATTTTTCTGAGTTAAACTCGAAGCCACCAAGAAATATTTCGACAGACTTTCCCCTGCGTAGTGTTTCTTGAGCTTCTTGTAGTGTTAAATATCTTCGACTCATTAGTTTTTACACATAACGCTTACATCACCGGCTCACAGCCTGGCGCGTCTTTTGCGCTTTTTTGCAAAAGGCGTGACGGGTTGTGAGTCGGGTGGATGTATATGTTATGTGTAAGGTGAGTTACGATTATATTCATCCTAATATATAATTAAATGATCAGTTTAAACATTATATTTTTATACAGAAAATATTACAGTGCAATAAAAACCAGCACAAACCCAAAATAAAGCACCTAATACAGAGATGAATTTTGATAAGCTTGTCTTGAAATATACATTGCTTACAATCATAGTCAAAATAACAATGAAACAAATAAATAGCGATAATGATGATTGTTCCAAAGCTTCCTTGGGCCACATATATAAAGCTGAGAATGGTCCGCTCATTATCAAAGCAGTAAGTTTCAAGGTTGCCCAAGAAATAGGTGACCAACTCAATCTATAGCTTAGAAATACAGACAATAACAATGAGGCTAAGAAAATTGTTAATGGGATTCTAAATGTCATTAAGTTACTTTTATACAAGAATACAAGAATACAGGGTCAGGTCTAGATTAGATGCTTCCCCGCTGGATGAGATATATTTCGCAACCCACCACGAGGAAAGCTTCAAATCTAGACCTGACCCCTTTCTTTGCTTCTTGACAATGATTTCGAGTTTATCTTCGTAGCCATCGTACCCCTGCTTTACGTAACAAAACCCTTCATCAGGTTGCCGAACAACCAACCAATTTCCTTCTTTGGCAACAGAATTGGCTAAATCCCAGCGTTCCCATTTCGGTTGCACTGCACTAGCGATGTTCGTAACCAGAAAGCTGATACCGAACAAAAAGGAAACAGTTTTTCTCATAACGAACCTCCAAGTTCTTTTTATGCATAACGTTGCATTCAGCGGAGCAGGCGCGTCAGCGACTGTGTCCGCTGTAATGCCTGGTTAGGCTATTAATTAATTTTTTATATGGCTTACTGTGTTAAATATTCTATTCAATTCAGAATAAATTTCATTTGATTTTTTCTCTACAGGCAAATCAGAATAGTATGGACCTGCTCCTTTAACAAAAAAGTAAAGTGTACTCCCATTGTCTTTTACCTCTGCCCTTGCAGCATACCCTGCAATATTAGTTTTTCGCCAAGGCCCAATTTCTATCACTCCCTCCTCATTGTTTTGGTATGTCACTGATCGATTACCCCATGCTGTTAGCTGATCTATTGCTACAATACCAAAAATATTGATTGCTTCAGCTTTTGTTACATGGTTTGGAATTTCGATATTCATGCTATTATGAGGAACCAGCCACAAGTACTCCATTGCAGCACAACCTGATAATAATACGCATACAACGATGGCAAATGCTCTTCTCATTATTTAAAGCCTAACGCCCAGCACAGCCGAGAGGAGCCGCGCAGCGGCGACGGGTCGGCTGGTGCTGCTTGTTAACTCTTTGCTTTGTTGTATTCATCTAAATCAATAGCATCTGTATATTTTGATATAAACTTTTGTCCCATGTCATCAGGCAGCCCTATAAGTAAGAACAGACTACTATCCCAGCAAACTATTTCGAATTCCGCACCATTTAGTTGTGGTTTAGGTTCCCCTACCCAATAATCATTATTTCCATCAGCATATGGCAATGCATTTATTATAGGAGTAACACCTTTTTGTATTGCGCTAAAAACTGCCCAAATGAACTGTATATCAGTTTCTGTAATTATTTTTTTCAGTTCATATCCGTTGATCATCATATCTCTAGAATTTGCATCCCAAGGTGGGGCGCAATTCGTTTCAATATCACTGACATACCAGTCGTATTCTTCGCAGACTCCATCAAGCACATCGAATATGTCATTCATATGACCGTAATACTGAATATGTTTAGACTTTTCTAAAAGTATATTCATGTTTTACTGAGTTAACAGTTTATTCATAGGAACGATTCCATATATCCTTCTTCCGTTGATCACTCCATGAATAAATCGATAATCTATGCTTAATTTTCAATAAAACAGTAACTTACATGCTTTTTATTCATTATGCAAGTGGACGAAAAGTGGAACAGTTCCGTATATTTCTTTCCATATATTACCCGGAGTAAATTTCTAGTATCTTCATGTAAGATATTGTATATAAAGAAAAATACTACCTGTTATTAGAATCTGTAAAATATGATATACGGAACTATTCCGATGATCTCCGGGTTTTTTGGGGATTTTGCATGCGATATTTGTTGTCCCTAAAGCATAATCAAGGACACCCACCACTTCACTTCTCACATCAAAAACCCATCTTGAGATACATTCCCAACAGGATTATATCCCTGACGCGGAATGGAAAATCGAGTATACAGACGAGTTCGGTGAATGGTGGGATAACCTCAGCGAAACCGAACGAGAAGACGTGGCAGCAACGGTTCAATTGCTTGAGGCCAAGGGCCCTCAGCTACCCTACCCCTATAGCTCCGGCATCAATGGGTCAAAACACGACCCTATGGGAACGCTACCCTTTATTGATGAGTGGCCTACCTTGTGGGCGAAATCGGTGTCATATCACCGGGCCGGTAATCTACAGCCACCGACAGATCCAGCCAGACAGCTCCGGCCATCGATCCAAATTGCACTGTCAAATTGTGTCTTTTCGAGAATGGCACCGCCCAGATTGGCACCGGTGAGATCAGCGAAACGGAGATCAGCAGCGCTGAGGTCGGCGTAGGAGAGATCTGCATTGCGCAGATTTGCCCCCTTCATCAACGCCGATTTCAGCACCGTATAACTGAGATCCGCCCTGGTAAAATCGCTATACTGGAGGTCTCCGCCGACGAAACTGCCACCTGAGAGCCTTGCTCCACGCAAATTGGCATTGCTAAGCAGGGCGCCGTCAAGAGAGGCGGATTCTACCTGCAAGCCATCCATACGGCAGTTACGCCAGTTGACGCCGGGAGCGGCTGCGGTATTACAGTCCGGAGCCGGTGGCGCTTCCGGCCCTAAAAAATAGAGCCCGACGCCAACAGCCAGCACCAACATCACCAATGCACCACTCACCACCATGCTGACAAGTGGGCGTTTTTGTACCTCGCGCGCCTCCCGCAGCTCGGTTTTGGCAAGACGATGGTGCTGCTCGATATCCAGCTCTATCTTACGGCGCTCCCCCTTGCGCTGCTCCCTGAACTTGGTATCCGACTCATGGGTTCGCCGCTCACGGCCATTGCGTTCATCCTCTCGAATACGTGAAGCGATAAGCTCATCAAAGCTGCCATCATCCAGCGCCTTGCGCGCTTCCGGCGACACCACCTCCGCAACCTCGGATACCGGCTGCCAATCGCTTTTATCACGACTGACTTCATCGGCCAGCAAAACCCGCCCAAGAAGAACAAAACGCCTGATGCTGCCACTGGGAAATGGCCCTTTCACCTGCCCCCGTCGGCGCAGATACCAGAGGTTCTGTTTACCTTGATTGCTCTCTTCGTCCGCCATTATTCTCTCTTTTCCCTATTTCTATTAACTTATCGGCAAGCTGACCGATAAACTATAATGCATTCATCTGTTTTCCTCACTACTACCAGAGGTAAAAGTGCCTTTTTCATCCAAGGGATCTCGATCAGAGAGCCCGAGCCATTTCCCTGAGTGAGCTGATATGCAGATAGCTGACCTACTAGCCAACCCGAAGCTTGTCATCGAGCAGGCGCGCAGTGAGATATTCTCACAACTGCGCCCGGGCCAGACGGTTCAGGCTGCTGTTTTGGAGCCTCCAAGGATGGGGATTGCCCGCCTGCGCATCGGAAATTCAGAAGTGATGATCCGTACCCTGCTTCCTCTTGTTACCGGTGAACAGCTACAGCTGTATGTACAGAAGGACAGCAACAGCAATCAATTGGAACTGCGACTGATCCAGGAAGCGACCCTGAAGCATTACCAGGCCCAGGCACTGCGCACCCTCCTTCCCCGCCAAATCCCGCTGCAGAAACTGATGGAGAGTATACGTCAGATAGTGGGCAACAACCCCGGCCGCTCATCTCCCGATAGCATGGAGATAAAACCGCCAGTCACCGCAACAATTTCAGAAACTCGAGCAGCGCCAGCGCATCGTCAGCTGCTCCAAACCCTGCGCGTCCTGGCCCCGGAAACACTCAGAAATGCGCTTCCATCTGAGGCAAAAGCCGCGACACAGGGTGAAAAAACGGTTGATATGGGAAAACAGCCAGCCACTACAGAGCGCCGCCTTACCAATGTCACTCCACTGGAAAAACAACCACCCACTACAGGACGCCGCCTTACTGGCATCACTCCACCGCTGCAGCGGCTTGTAGGCAACCCGCAGGCGGCAACACTGCCAACCACCGGCTTGCGTGGCACAGTAGCGGGCCTTCCCCCCGCACCTGCCACCACTCTCCCTGTACCGGCCACCCCCCCCCTCGCCCACACAGCAGGCAGTGAGACTCGCACGTCGGCCGCTTCCTCCGCTGTAGCAGAAAAGGCAATTGGTACCTCCGGGATACCTTCAGGGAGAAGCGCACCCCCCCAGGTACGGCTCAGCGCTGAGCTGGTACAGCGAATAGAGGCCGTGCTCAATCACGGCATAAGCGAAAACACACCACTCAGCGCTACCAAAATACGCGAAGCGTTCAGCACATCCGGCCTCTTTCTTGAGGCTGGCCTGACAGGCGGAGCCGTGCCGACAATTGATCTAAAGGCGAGCCTGCTGCACCTGCTGCTCCACTTACGGCCAAGCATCGGCCGGGATCAGCGATCGGGGCAGGGAAAAGGGGGGCAATCGGAAAACAGCCCCACCCAGACTGCCGGCCTTCGCATCCTTGCAGAACTTCAGTCAATGGCCGAGGGCGCCCTGGCGCGTATTCAGGTGAATCAGTTCACCGCCCTCCCCCAGGATGAGGGCACACGACAGGTGTGGCAGTTTGAACTTCCCTTTGTGTTGCGGGATTCCACCGATAGCTTCCTCATCCGTATCGAGCGTGAGGACGATAGGAGTGACGATAAGGGAGCCTTCGGCTGGACGGTTACCCTCAATTTTGACATCGACCCCATCGGCCCGATGAGCGCTAAGCTCTGGCTACAGGACGATGAGATTTCGAGCCACTTCGTCGCCCGGATCAAGGAGAGCGCCATACTGGTGGAAGAGGCTCTTCCACATCTGGCGGAAGCCTATCTCCGCGCTGGGCTAAAGGTGGGAAAACTCTCCTGCCGCCAAGGCCGACCCGATGATCTTAATACTCAGACGCCCCCCATCGATCTCCCCCTGCTGGATGAAAAAGCATGAGCGATATCTACGATCAACTACCGGAACTGGCCGTCGCACTGAACTATGATGGTAAAAACGCCCCACGGGTAACCGCCAAGGGGCGGGGGAAACTGGCGGATGAGATTCTCAAGCTGGCTGAAGAGAGCGGCATCCCTCTGGAACAAGATTCAGAACTGGCGACAATTCTGGCCCAGATCCCTCTTGGCGAGGAGATTCCCGAAGCTCTCTACCGTGCCATTGCCGAAGTGATAGCCTTCGCCTATCTGTTGACAGGAAAGCGACCGCTGGGATTCCATGACTCCGACCCCCAAAAGTAGGTGCCATTGAAATTCACCGTTTCTGAGTTAAAAAATAATCATTTGCACACATAAACTCGCATTTTGTGCCCTTTTATCCTTAAACCGGCTCTGTACCAAAATAACAGCGGTGTTGTAGGAGCGAACCCAATGTCATTAACTTAGGTGGAAAATTCCCCGTAAACTTCAGGCTCGTCATTCCCGCGTAGGCGGGAGTAGTGGTGCAGGGATGCACCGTTTACGGACCAAAGGATGGAATCCAGGGGACAGCACTCCGTAGCGCTGGATACCCGCCTGCGCGGGTATGACGGGAAAGAGGGAAGTTCGACCACTGGGTTCCAACCTATGCAGGGATGACCATGGTATTAAGCTTAAGTTAATGACACTGGGAGCGAACCTGTTCGCGATGGACTACGAAACGTGCTCTTCGCGAACAAGTTCGCTCCTTCGTCCGAGTTCCAGATTATCGTGCTGAATAGTTACCCGATTTTTTAGCCTAAGTAAGTGGTATTCTTGTCAGCATTGATTGCATTGGGATTGTGGAGAAACCTACAATGACCCGGGGCATTCGTCACCAGCCACCAACTGAATGGTTACTATTACAGGTACACAGAGATGAAAGAGACGTTAAAGCCGGGTATTAAATTCGAGCATAAATTTCTGGTTCCGCTGTCGAAAACAGTCCCATCACTCTATCCGGAATCTGAAGAGTTCGTTGTGATGCCGAAAGTATTTGCAACCGGCTACCTGGTGGGTTTTCTGGAGTGGAGCTGCATCAAGGCGATCAACCCTTATCTTGACTGGCCCAACGAGCAGACGGTAGGCACCCACATCGACATCAGCCATGAAGCGGCCACACCCCCAGGTCTGGAGGTAACAGCCAAGGTGGAGTTGATCGAAGTCACCGGCAGAAAGCTTCTGTTTTCGGTAGTCGCCCACGACGGCGTTGATCTGATATCAAAAGGGCGCCATGAGCGTTTCGTTATCTATAAAGATAAGTTCGACGCCCGGGTTAACGAGAAGAAAAAAGGGGCCGCATAACACCCGCTTTGATACCTCGATGGAAACCTTTTTACCGGATAGCTCTACACACTATCAACATCAGGAATTACGTCAATCAACTGTTCAGCAAGTTGTTTGGCACGAGCGAGTTTTATTTTTCCCGGGTGATTTTCAAGAAACAGCTTATCTCCCCACCAGCTTACATAGCGCTGCAGTTGCCGTCTGCTGGAGTAGGTTGGAAATTTGTAACGATGGGCATCCCGGGAAAGGTTTGTTGCAATCTCAAGCGCCTGTTTCTGATACTTCTTCCGTTTCGCATCACTTGCAGTGACAGCCCCCTGCAGCAGATAGAGTTCCATCCGGCTCCACCCCGCCCATACCTGTGTTTTGCTTGAAGTGGACTCAAGCTCCAGCTCGGTTGAGAAGAAAGCAGCTTGCCACTGCTGTTGGTCAAATTGCCCCTCGATAACAAGGCTCAGACCAAGATACTGAGTAAGGGGCCAATGCAGTTCACGCTTTTTTCGTGACAACTTATTGCTGGCCATAAGGGTGTCACGGGTAGCATCAAAATAGTGCAGCCGAGCTGAGTTCAGCAGGTCAAGGCACTTCTTGTGGTATTTGCCGAAACCCTCATTTTTCACTTTACCAAGGCGGAAGTAGGCCTCTGCCTTGCGTTTGTCGACAGTACCACGTAACCCCATGGCCTCACTCAAAAAGTCGGGAGCATTCGGCAATCGCCTAGTGGCAAGATCGACATGGGTCATCAGGTCTGAGAGATCGTTTTCTTTATCCGTCAGATTTAAATTGCCCCCGGATATTGCGTCGATTCCGGCATCCACATGACTCATCGAAGCACCTATTGCCTGACGCGCACGCAGATAGCATAACTCCACCAACTGCGACGACAGGTCATCGGGGAGTGCGGCGTAGGCAATCAGAGCAGCCCAGTCATGAACACCGGGATCATGCCTGGCATACAGTTTTGCACGCAGTGCATGTAGCGCCATTCGGGGATCGACTCCGCACATCAGTTTTTGGTAAAGCTCTCTGACCATCACTACCGAACCTGCAAAGGAGAGCGGAAACTGGGAGGCGACTACAAAGGGGATGCCGGATTGGTGCAGTTGATGAGCAAAGGCGGCGCCATCGTAGATCACACTGCCATGGTAGCCACTGTCGCAACTGGCAATACTCACCACCAACGGGTGCCCCAGCACCTTCCTGGTGCTATTGCCCGGACAGGGCGCACGCATCGAACCCAAGGCTAACGCCAGCTGTTCGCCACTGACGGTATCGAAGGCACCTCTACCAGGAGATCCCTTACGCCTGCACAGGTTGATACCATAGCGATCGCCGGGGCGATTCTTGTCGCGAGCACCGTGGGCAAGTAGGTGGACATGGGTATAGTCTTGCTCCGCACAGATCGCCTCAATCCCCTTGATAGAGGCGTTGGGCAAAAGGGTAAGGTGCTTATCGATCTCTTTCTCGAAGGCCTGTTGATTATCGCTCTCGAAATGGCTCATCCAGGGCCGGATCGCCTGTGTGAGCGCAGTGGTATGGGCCTGCACCAGGGCATCCATATCAGAAGTGGCGGCAAAGGCAAACAGAATACGGGGTGTCTGCGCCCACTTCTGCGGCAGATCACTGATACCACGCACCTGACGGGTGATACAGACCGGTGAGTGGGTCTGCAGGGCCAGCCAGTTGCCACGCCCGCCCTTGCACCCTTCCGGTACTTTCGAGAGTTCGAAAGGCAACAGCGCAAGCTCTGCAGGTGAGAGCACAAGGTTCAGGTGGGTGAGTAGATTACCGACATGAGCGCCTTCGTTCAGTTCAGAGACAAGCCCTGGGATAGACTTGAGAATTTGCGCCATGCTCTCCGCTGTCTGCTCGATCAGTTGACCCTGTTCGCTGACGGCTTCAGTTGCGAGATTATCATCGTTATATCGCCGCGCCGCCTGGAAGGCAGGATTTTGATAACGCAGCATCTTTAGACGTGAGAGAAACTCTCGGTGCTCATAAGGGACACAGACGGTGGCGGCGCCATAATCGCCGCACAGTCCAAGGTAGCGGGTCAGGGGTGAGAGCAGTTGGTTATGGGGCGGCCCATGACGCAGCAGTTCCAGTGTAACAGTGCGGATGAGGGTCATTGAGCACCTCCCGGGAAGCGGCTGCCTTCCACTACGTTGAGTCCACCCGTGGCCGTCGCCTCACAGAGCCTGCCAAAAACCTCACCATTTTCATGACCAATCTCCACCACCGTGGGCTGCAACAGCACCAGATCCTGCTTACCCTCAGGACCGGGAATTCTGTGCTTATCCAACGCCTCCATGGATCCTGCGTTGAAGGCTTTCCATAGATCGGCGAAAGCGGATTTATCATTCAGCACCTCTCTGGTGAGACGGATCAATCGAATCCAGGTGCCGCTGTTGTAGTAGAAACCGTTGCGTCTGGGCAGTGCTCTTCGCAGGTGGGTGTGACCCACCACCAGATAATCAACGCCACCACCCACACTCTCATCCAACTCTTTGAAGGTCTCATCTTGATGGTCAAGATTGAAGGCTGGACTATCGGCAATCAGGTACTGCAGTGCTCTTCGCAACAGCTCCTCCCGGGTCAGTGAACCAACGTGTTTTTTCCACCAGTGGCCAATGCCGAGCATCTCCCCTGCTGCCAGGTCATCCATTTCATAATCATCGATACCTGCTTGTTCATAGGCGGTGCGCAGCAGTTGCAAACGGTAGTCATCGCCTCTCTCCGAAACAAGATTCCCCTCTGCAAGGATGCGCTCCAATTCTGCAAAAGGAGCCCCTTCCTGAGGAGAGTCTGACATCAGCTCTTCCTCCGCCGCCAGAAAACCGGCACTGCGCCGAATTTTATCCTTGGTAAGCTGCCCCATCACCCGGGTCAGTTTGGCCATGATGTGAAGATTCTCTATGTCGGGTTTCAGCGCCACAATAGTCGGCAACACCCCCTCCACCTCGGGCTTGAGCAGATCGACCATGGGATAGTCCTTTTTGATCCTGTTCATCACGCTTATCACCAGGCGGGTGCCGGCATTGGCATCCCACTCCGGTGGCTCCATGGTTCTGTTGAGGGCGCGCCCCAGCTGAATCAGCGCCAGGTGATCAACCACATTCCAGTTGTCCACCTCGTTGCCGTGCATACAGAGCACCCGCTTGTCACCCACCAGGCAGGTGAAACCGGTACCGTCGAGGTGCAGCTGGACACGCCCACGGGCCTGCTCATCCACGGCCAGATTTTCCAGTAGCCACTGTCGTACTTCGGGCAGGGCAAGCTCCACATCATGGTTACCCAAAACCACGATGAGGTGACAGTGGTCGTGGCCGGTATACTCACGCAGTGCCTGCCAGGACTTTTTAAAAGCGGCATCATTGGTGATACGTTTCAGTTTGTTGATGGCGCCCAGGGGATCCAGATATTTAGCAGGTTTTTCAGCAAGAAAGTCGACAATATCGCCGTTAAGCACCAGACCGGTGCACTGATTCGGGTTTGCGGTGAGCTGGTTTACGGTATTAGCCAGGCACTTCCCCTGGTTAAAAATCTGGAACTGCCCATCCCCACCCAAGTGAAGGTCAGAGACTATGTAAAGCCGGTCAAACTGCATCAGTGACATGATTCACCTCCTTTGATGTTTCCCTGAGAACTTCAAGTTCTCTCTCACGGCAAACGTTTTGCCACTTGTCGAGGTGCCGAATGAATTCCCCGATGCGCGTCTGCTCCATACCGTATAATGGAGTAAATTGGGTTATTTCTCATTTTCTTTTTTTTAGGGTCTATTTCACAAGCAGTTGACGCGAGACATTAGACAGGCAAACACCGCCATTGTCGGTTACTTGTATACATTCGGTAGTTTCA
>JBEVXT010000413.1:14689-18058 GCA_040505955.1 Sedimenticola sp.
TTTTAGGGTCTATTTCACAAGCAGTTGACGCGAGACATTAGACAGGCAAACACCGCCATTGTCGGTTACTTGTATACATTCGGTAGTTTCAAATCCCCAGTCATCAAACCAGATGGCGGGCATGAAATGAAAAGTCATGCTTTCTTCTAAAACAGTGGTGTCAGTTTTTCGTAGACTCATGGTGCGCTCGCCCCAATCGGGCGGGTAGGACAAACCGACCGGATAACCGCAACGATTGTCTTTTTCGTAATCATGCTTTTTCAGGTTGCTGAAAAATGTTTCCGCCACTTCGCCGCAGGTATTGCCGGGTTTGAAAACAGCCAATACGCTTTCAATACATTCGTTAATAACTTTTTCAATGTCGCGGTATTTTTGCGGGGGTTCACCAAAATAGAGTGTCCGTGAACAAGGACAATGGTAGCGCGCATGGACGCCTGCGAGCTCCAGAAACATA
Source organism: Sedimenticola sp. (assembly GCA_040505955.1). Taxonomy (GTDB): domain Bacteria; phylum Pseudomonadota; class Gammaproteobacteria; order Chromatiales; family Chromatiaceae; genus Vondammii. Next base: position 15,144 of record JBEVXT010000413.1, read on the forward strand.
CCGGTATCAGATTCAAGTACTTCCCCATCCCAGGTCATATGACAGGCGGCGGCCTCATCACCCACCCCAATGAGCGGTACAATGGCAGCATAGTCGCCATAATGATTTTCTGTACCCATGGCTTGCGCATATAAAATCTCTGCAACGAGCTCATTTTTTCGCATCCCGGGTTCAGCAACTAGCATTATTCTCTGGTAAACCTTTTCGATAACATTGCCCGCACGTTGCATATATAGGAGTTCAGTAGGAGATTTTACCGCGCGTTGCCAGTTGACCAGTGCAGTGGCATCGCTGAAAGTTGCATCAGGGAGGCTTGCATATAAAGATTCCGCAGCACATGCGGTGAAATAATAATTATCTTTTTCAAGACCGATACTGCCGATGTGCAGATTACGCTGCTTCAAAGTATCAGCCAGATAGTCCATCGGATGGTATTGCTCTGATTGCACATAATGATCCGGATAGCTGACAATATCCGCATCATCCAAATCGGTGGTCAGTTTTGCACCATTGGCATCAATTCCACGTCCAAACCAGAAGAGAGTTCCATTTTCGCTGATCACAACACATTGATGCACATAAAATGACCATCCATCATATCCCGTCAACCAGCACATATTGGATGGGTCATACACAATCAGCAAATCAATGTTTTTCTTGATCATCGAAAGCCGGGTTTTTTGTTGGCGATCAGCGTATTCATCAGCTGAAAATCGTCGTCGAATTTCTTTCATAGCGAGTGTATCCGGTGCAAGGAGACGAGCCACAATCTTCCAACAGAAACAGACTCCACCGCAACTCTTATTTTATTAATCTAAATCCCAAAACAGAGCAGGAGTGAAAAACAGAGGTGCACTTTTTATATTCTTCATATAAGATTCCGCCCTCAAGATAAAGGCTTCTAAAGCGCTGCCTTGAACGTAGATCAGAGGATTACTCTGTTTTTATAATCAACCAGCCATACCGGGAGTTATTATGTCTAGCAAAATTTCAAATCAAAACGCAGGAAAATCCACGCTCAGCATCTGGGGCGGTGAGCAGGAACACGAACTTTATGAACGCTCAACACAGGTACCTGTTGTACACAGTGTATCCTTTGCCTATGACGACATTGACCTCTGGCACAAGGTTGCGCTTGATCAGGCACCGGGTCATATCTACTCTCGCAATACCAATCCAACCGTTCGCGCATTTGAAGATAAAGTAAAAGAGCTTGAAGGTGCAGAAGCGGCAACCAGTTTCGCCTCCGGCATGGCAGCGATCAGTAATACCCTGGGCACTTTTTTAAAACCGGGCGATCGAATTGTTTCGATCAAGGATAGTTACGGCGGAACCAACGTTATATTTAATGAATTTTTACCGCCGTTGAATATTGATGTGACCCTGTGCGAGACGGGTGATTACAAGCAGATTGAAGCTGAAGTCAACAAGGGTTGCAAAGTACTCTATCTGGAAACACCAACCAACCCAACCATTAAAATCACGGACATCAAGCGCCTTTCTGCGGTGGCAAAAGCGGTGGGTGCGCTAGTTATCGTGGATAATACCTTCGCGACACCGATTAACCAGAACCCTCTGGATTTGGGCGCTGATATTGTTTTGCATTCAGCTTCAAAATATTTGGGCGGCCATGCAGATGCGCTAGGCGGGGTTATTTGCGGAAGCAAAGCACTGGTGAAACAGGTTTATCATTACCGTGAAATCAATGGCGCGACACTGTCGCCCATGGATGCCTACAGTTTTATCCGTGGCATGAAAACCTTAAAACTTCGTGTAGAACGTCAAAATGAAAATGCCATGGCGGTTGCTCGATGGTTGGAAAAGCATCCACTGGTGGAGCAGGTAAACTACCCGGGTCTTGAGTCTCACTCGGGACATGAAATTGCTAAACAGCAAATGAGTGGTTATGGCGGAATGCTTAGCTTTTCTGTTAAAGGTGGTTTAGATGCCATTAAGAAATTCCTACCAAATTTACAATATGCTCACATGGCAGCAAATCTGGGGTGCGTTGAAACAGTTGTCGGTCCTCCGGTTACCACCAGCCATGTAGAGTGCACAGAAGCAGAACGCGCAGCTGCTGGTATTCCGGAAGGCCTGGTTCGTTACTCAACAGGAATTGAAGATATTGAAGATTTGATCGCTGATCTCGAACAAGCCCTCAACTGCTTGAAGAGAGAAGAATAGGAATTTCAACCTCTAAAATCAACAAATTTTCAGGCTACATCCATGTAGCACGCCTTCACTTGACCTAAGATTCACCCTATAAATCAATAGGTTGCGCATCCCTCATACGGTTGACTGCACGATTCAGGTATCAAAACGGTGACCCCTGGATCCAGGTCTATCTTGCCCATGACTACGAAGACATGATGGTAAACGGTATTGGCAAAGATCCGTCCCATTTACGGCTGCTAGCCTATAAACCACCCATTTTTTGTTGAATCCCCTCACTAATGCTTATAATAGCGCCCATCATCGATGCAGGAGGTCATTATGTTGGAAAATGAAGTACCTTATAAAACTGAACTGGGGCATGCCAATCTATTCTTTATTCTACTCCTTGCCCTGATCACCGTATCATCAGGTGGTCTCGCCTACTACTTCTATGATATCAATACGGCTCTGGAACAAAGACTAACCAACCAGCGCCGCATCAATACAGAAGAGTCAGACCACGCCCGCCATCTGGATGAACGACTGGCAAGCTCAGAACAGCAACTCTCCCAGACGAAAGAGAAGCTAAGCGCCCAATCCCAGCATCATAGTGATTCCATCGCACAGCTGGAAGAAGAGAAGTCCAGGTTAAAGGATCAGGTATCAGAGGCATCCATTCAGCATACAGACCAACTGAAAAGCAACGGCAACACCATTGCAAAGCTCAAAGAGAAAAACGCCTTTTTACAAAAGAGGCTGGA
>JBEVXT010000413.1:18158-21457 GCA_040505955.1 Sedimenticola sp.
GAAAGAACAGCTGGCCGCACAGTTGGCTGAACATGCGGTGAAAATCGATAAACTGACTATTGAGAAAGAAGCCCTTACAGCACAGATAGAACCGTTGAAGGCCAAACTCGACCAATCCCTTGTGATAGAACAAGGTTTATTGGAGAAGCAACAAGAACTCCCCATCCTGAGGGAGGAGAAAGAACAGCTGACCGCACAGTTGACTGAGCATGCGGTGAAAATCGAAGAACTGACTATTGAGAAAGGAGCCCTTACAGCACAGATAGAACCGTTGAAGGTTCAGATTGCTGAACTTAATGCGGATCGGGAAGCCCTTGATCAATTGGAACACCGATTGGAGCAGGAGCAAGTCCTTATTCATCAACTAAACAACAAAGCAGAGAATCTGGAAAGTACCAACCAGACCATCAAACGGCAGATGGGTAGGATGGTCAACACCCTCCAATCTGAGTTAGAGTCCAAGCACTTGACCATCAAAAGCTATCGCCAGCAACTAAAAATCACCCTGCTCAACAGTCTACTCTACCCATCCAGCTCTTCCCGGTTATCCATCCAAGGGAAAACCGCCTTGCAGAAGTTGGCACCGCTACTCAAGGAGAGTGCCCCCCACGCCATTCATGTGGCTGGACATACCGATAACAGACCCTTTCGTAGCAATGCCATCAGCCCCTACAACAACAACTGGGATCTCTCCTCGGCTCGCGCCTCCGAAGTGGTGCGTTTCCTTATCAGCCAAGGGGTGAACAACAGCCGCTTCACCACCCTTGGATACGCGGACACAAACCCCAAGGGCGACAACAATACAGAGGAGGGGCGAGCACAAAACCGCCGCATTGAGCTATTCATAAAAGGGCGCAGTGAGGGCTGATACAGGAGGGGGATGCTACCCTTTAATGGTCGAATCTTGTACTATCTTACCTACCCAAGTGGAAACGAAATTTTCATGGAGGCATAGAAAGGTGAGCAAAAAACACTCTCCGATTTCGCCAACAAGGTAGGCCATTCATCGATAAAGGGTAGCATCCCTTTTACCAACAATAATATCAATCGAGTCTGACCCCCATTGATGGGAGGCAATAAAAAACCCCGGGTTCATCACTGATCCGAAGATCAGGAGAGGAAGTGTCCGGGGGCTGTGTTCTCATAATAGGGTTGGACAGGGATAAATGCAAGCGGACTTCGCCACCAAGTTGGAGCAGGCACTCTCGGTAGAGCGCCTAGCTGCCTACCGTCAACGGTTGGGGCAAAACAGCAACCACACCCTATTCAGCCACTACGCCTGGAACATGGCGCTGAGCGAGAGCCTCTATCCGACCCTCCAAGCCCTGGAGGTCACTCTACGCAACAGTATCCATAGTGCCGCCGTTCAACATTTTGGGCGGGCTGACGGGTACAACGATACCCATATCATCCACCATCACAACGATGTCGGCGCACTGAACAAGGCCAAGACGATGCTAGCCCGCCAACGCAAGCCCCTCGATCCGGGCAGGATTATCGCCGAGCTGAACTTCGGCTTCTGGACCAGCATGCTGGACAAGCGCTATGAGCAGGTGCTTTGGCCCCAACTGCTCAAGACGGCTTTTCCACACATGCCGAGAAAAATCCGGACCCGCAAGACCTTCTCACAGCGGTTCCACAAAATCCGCCAACTGCGCAACCGCATCTTTCATCATGAGCCGATCTGGTATTGGCAGGATCTACAGCAACAGCACGAGCAGATCATGGAGACCATCAGTTGGATCGAACCGGCAGCCAGGGATCTGGTGATGACCGTCGATCGGTTCCCGACGATCTACCAGGACGGCCTGCAGGAGATCGAGCAGCAGTTGGGGAAATTTTGTTGAGGCTCGATTAAAAGCCAGCGAAACAATTAAACCCCGCTGAGCGGGGCTTAGGTGGCGATTTCTATCTTTTGAGAACAACCAAGGCGCGCAATATTCTTGAACGACTGCGCAACTATGAGGATTTCTCATTGGAACCTGTAAAACTCGTCACCCGGTACATAATATGAAAATCGTAACTCATATTTTAGCCTTCATCATCGGCACACTGTCAGGACTCTACCTGATAGCCCCTACGTCTTCAAAATATGAGCTAGCCATTAGCGGTGATAGAACGAATGTTAAAAATACTACTATCTATATGGATCAGGTTACCGAATCCCTACGACCATCCACTCGTAGTAACAACCAACAAGAAGCCACCAAAGAACCGACATCTGCCCCCTCAGACGATAAATTAACCAAACTACGCAAGATAGAAAATCTGATCAAACAGAGCCTACTCATCGAAGCAGCAGAGAAGCTCCAAACATTCCAGGAAGATGCCCCATACAGTACCTATAGCATGTATTTATCAGCTCAGATCAAACACCAATCAGGTGACGTATCAGGAGCAATAATACAACTTTATGAAATGCTGGAATACCGTCCGGAAGAGCCACTCCATAATAAAGCAAAAATATTGCTTTCAGTGCTAATCACCCGTTATCTGGATCAATTAACTGCCAATAATGACTCTGCCAAACTTCTCGAGTTCTTCCGTCTATTATCAGCAAATGAACCAGAGCGCGCAGATTACAGATATCATTTATCAAGACAACTATTTATGATGGACTTCTTTCAAGAGTCCATCAACCAGGCACAACACATTGAAGATGATCGTACCTGGGGAGAGCGCGCTAATCAACTCAAAATAAAGGCGGAAAGACAACTTGAACTGATCACCGCCTATCCTGGCTCCATCCCTTTACAGAGGGCCGGAGGCCACTTTTATACCCATGCTTTACTGAACAAAATAATCCCACTACGAATGATGCTGGACACAGGCGCTTCTCTCAGCACCATTTCTCCTGATTTGGTTAAAAAACATCATCTGATAACAGATACAGCACAAATACAGTTGATTACCGCTAGTGGGAAGATAAAAGCATCATTGGTCAGTGACCAAAAACTTTCACTCGGTAACTACGAGGTGGACGGGTTAAAGCTGACAGTTGTTCAACTGCACGATGGACTGGATACAGATGGTCTATTAGGGATGGACTTCCTTAGCCAATTTGATTTTGTTATCGACCAGGAAAAAACCATCTTATACCTAAAACCAAGGTCGCTATGATCACAGGAATAAACCGCCTTAATTTTAAAATGTTACCTGAGCCTCTTGTAAAACTCTCAAAACCAGTGAGTTTCTTGGCGGCAGCGGCCAAAAAAAATGAAGGAGCGCCCGACTCAATGTTGGTAAAATAAGTTTCTACCGTGTCAAACAACGCTTGGATCCCCCACCATCTGCCTGTC
>JBEVXT010000413.1:21557-43171 GCA_040505955.1 Sedimenticola sp.
CAAAAAAAATGAAGGAGCGCCCGACTCAATGTTGGTAAAATAAGTTTCTACCGTGTCAAACAACGCTTGGATCCCCCACCATCTGCCTGTCGATCAGTCTTCTGGTTCCATGTGTGCAATGGGTGACCCTCTTCTCTCTGATTCCAGGTTAACCCGTTCTCAGCTCTCCTTATCGACCTTATGCAGGCTGTGCTCATCCTGCTCTTTCTGCTCTCTTCGCTCGACGGTTTTGTGTTCAACCTGGCGTATACGATCTACCGCCTTCTCCAGTACCTGGGTGCGGACGTGGCGTTTGTGCCAGCTCTCTTTGCGGATAACAAACTCCTGGTGGCTGGCTTCGACCACTTGCGCCTGCTCGTTGATCGCTTGGTCGAGTTTGGCGAGAAAGGCGCGGTACTCCTGCATTTGGCCCGAACTGATGCCTCCCCTGGCGGTGGTGTGAAACTGCTCCAGGTACTCTTGATGGTAAACGCGCAGCACCTCCAGTTTCTGTTCCTCGGCATGCATCGACCGCTGAGAGTCACCAAACTCCCGCGCCGCCTTCTGTTCACGGGATTCGGCCACCCTCTGAACCGGTTTGAATCGTTTTGAAGAAACCATAAGCTGCTCAGTCTCCTGTTATCGTTCTTTATGTTACATCCAGCTCTTTATAAGCGGGAAAAAGGGTAAGAAGATCGGCCAGACTCTTCTCCATTGTTACGGAGCTGGACATATCCTGCCGGAGAAACCGCTCCATTGAGGGCATCGCTTCAATGGCCGCATCGATCAGCTCATCCGCGCCGGACTCGTAGGCTCCGACATTAATCAGATCCTGGTTTTGTCTATACAGAGAGTATAGATGCTTGAACGCACGGGCGGCGTCCTGATGATCGGGATCTGTGACCTCATTCATCGCCCGACTGATTGAGCCTTCAATATCGATAGCGGGGTAGTGGCCCCGCTCAGCGAGGGTTCTGGAGAGAACAATATGCCCGTCGAGAATGGCGCGTGCGGCATCAGCGATGGGGTCGTTCTGATCATCCCCCTCGGTGAGCACCGTGTAGAAAGCGGTAATTGAACCGCCGCCTGTATCTCCATTGCCCGCCCGCTCTACCAGTTGTGGCAGTTTGGCGAATACCGACGGTGGGTAGCCTTTGGTGGCCGGGGGCTCATGAATCGCCAGCGCGATCTCCCGCTGAGCCTGGGCGAAACGGGTCAATGAATCCATCAGCAGAAGCACATGGAGCCCCTGTTCACGGAAATGCTCGGCGATGCTGGTCGCCAACATGGCTCCATGCATCCTGCGCAGAGGCGGTTGATCCGCTGGTACCGCCACCACTACTGCTCGTGACATCCCCTCATCTCCCAGGATCTTTTCGACAAACTCCTTCACCTCGCGTCCGCGCTCGCCGACCAGGGCAACAACGGTGATATCGGCGTTGGTGTAACGGGTCATCATTCCCAGTAGCACACTCTTGCCAACACCCGATCCTGCAAACAGGCCAAGTCGTTGCCCCCGTCCTACGGTCAACAGCGAGTTGATGGCGCACACACCGACATCGAGAGGTACCTCGATCGGGCTGCGGGCCAGGGGGTTGTAGGTTTTTCCAGTCAGCGGCCGGCGCACCACGGTGTGCAGGGGGCCCTTACCGTCAAGCGGTTTTCCAGCGCCGTCGATCACCCGGCCAAGCAGGTGATCCCCCACCATCGCTTCACAGACACTTCCGGTGGGCACCACCCGGGCACCCTGTTCCAGGCCACGAATATCACCGGTAGGCATCAGGTAGAGACTCTCGCCGGAAAAGCCGACTACCTCCGCATCAATGGTATCACCGTTACTGTTGATCACCTCGCACTGGCCACCAATAGCGGCCTGGCAGCCGGCAGCTTCCAGGGTGAGACCGACCATTCGGGTCAACTTGCCCTCGACCACCAGGCCACCGCGCTTCTCACTGACCTGCCTGTTGAAATGTTGCAGCCGCTTTCGCCAGATGCTGTTGCGATCTGCTATAGCAATCGCCATCTCACTCATCCTCTACTGCAGGCATTTCATTCTCCTCTGCAGGCACTACATCCTCTACATCCTCACCACGTTCACCGCCCAGCAGGGGAGCGAACAGCGCCGTCAGGCGCGACTCCAGGGAGGCATCAACCTGTGACGTCTCGGTCTGCACCCGGCAGCCACCCCGGGCCAGCACTGGTTCTTCAATAATCTTCCAACCCAGCTCGCTGTCGGAAACATCGTAGATCTGCCTTATCAGTTCAGCATCATCAGGATGAAGCACTACACGGACTCCACGGGAAGCAACCGGCAGAATGGAGAGCGCTTCCCGCACTACGCCGACGATATGGTTGGGATCGAGCTTTACTTCCCGGCGCACCAACTGTCTCACCAGAGACATGACCAGTTCCACCAGTTCCCGTTCTACCTGATTATCGAGCAACTTGAGCGGGGTATCGAGGGTGGTAAGCAGGCTGTCCATGTGATTCGACCACTGGTTGATCTGTTCGGCACTCTTGACCAGCCCCTCTTTATGGCCATACTCAAAACCTTTCTTTCTTCCCTCGTCAAATCCCTCGTCATAGGCTTGCTTTTGCAACTGACTCAATTGGTCGGCAGTGAGCATCGTCCGCTCATGGCTGATATTGCCATTGGCTTTACCAACGTTCGGCGGCTGCCACTCCTGTGCAGTGTCGGTTTCGCTGCCGCTTAGTATCTTAGACGAACTCATCGCCGCCAGCGCCTCCGAGAGCAATCTCACCGGCATCCGACAATCTTCTTGCCACCGTCAGAATCTCTTTCTGTGCCGCTTCCACATCGCTCAGGCGTACCGGTGCACCCGCCTCCAGGTCATCACGCAGCATCTCGGCAGCACGTTTCGACATATTGTTGAAGATCTTATCCTGCAACCCTTCAGCAGCCCCTCTCAGTGCCAGCAGCAGTTGTTCTGATGCCACTTCACGCAGCAAGGTCTGAATACCGCGGTCATCGACCTCGTTAAGGTTGTCAAAGACAAACATGTTGTCCTGAAGCTCCTGGGCCATCTCCTCATCGGTGCTGGTCACCTCATCCATAATGGTGGTACTGCTATCACCTTCCATCAGATTGAGGATATCTGCCGCCACCTTGATCCCGCCCAGTTGGGAGGATTTCACATTGGTCACTCCAGAGAACTGCTTCTCCAGAATATCATCCAGCTCCTGCAGTGCAGCTGGCTGAATACCGTCGAGGGAGGCGATCCTCATGATCACATCGGGGCATATCTTTTCGGGAAACTCCCCCAGCACCACGGCCGCCTGATCGGCATCGAGGAAGGAGAGAACGATGGCGATAATCTGTGGGTGTTCAAGGCGAATCAGCTCGGCAATTGCGCGGGGATCCATCCACTTGAGCTGTTCTAGCCCTTTACTGTCCCGCCCGAGCAGGATGCGGTCGATCACACCCGCCGCCTTATCGGCCCCCAGCGCGGTGGTCAATACGCTGCGAAGGTATCTGTCTGAGTCGAGTCCCAGCGAGGTCTGATCTTTCAGGGTCTCAACAAAGGAGCGCATCACCAGTTCCATCTGATCGGTGGTGACCTTGGTCATATTGACCATCGCCAAACCAAGATCCTGAACCTCTTTCGGCCCCATGTGAGAGAGAATTTCTGCCGCATCCTTCTCACCCAGGGCAAGCATCAGAATCGCGGCCCGTTCTATTCCGACCATGCTTTCTAGTGCATCATCCGGCATCTTCCGCCACCCAGTTCTTAACTACCTGCGCCACACGCTTTGGATCACTGTTGACCATATCTCTTGCAGACATCAGCGTCTCTTCATACTGGTTTGGTCCCGGTAATTTGATTGCCTCGCTGCCACCCTCGAGCGCATCGAGCTTGCCCTCTTCACCCGCTGCCGTACCGGCTTCTACAGCCTCAGCCGCAACTATCTCTTCAGCCGTCGGCATAGTAGTGAGACGTGTCATTGTTGGACGCAGTACAAACAGAATCAGTATCAGCACAAGCAGGGCGCCTCCCACCTGCTTGGCAAGATTCCACACCCAGGCCTCTTCCCAGATCGCCAACTCAGGGAGATCTTCGAGCTGTGGCGGCGCCAGGAAGGGTGCGTTGATCACCTGGATGGTGTCACCCCTGGTTCCCTTGAATCCGATCGCCTCTTTCACCAGGCTGGTTATTCTGCTTATCTCCTCCGGCGTGCGTTCAGTACGACTGATATTGCCCTCGGCATCGGCCCTTAAGCGGTCATCTACAACCACCGCCACCGAGAGACGCTTCAACTTGCTGTTGGAGAGCCGGGTATGACTGATGGTTTTGTCCAGTTCGTAATTACGGGTGGAGCGTTTACTTGTATTCAGAGGAGAGCCTGCACCCTCCCCTTCAGCCCCCAGGGTTCCCGCACTCTCTGGTGCGGTACCAGCAGCTGGCGGCTGGTTGGCAAGCGCACCGGGAACACCCTGAACTGCTGATAGGGAGCTTGCCTGCTCGTTGAGCTGCTCACTACGCAGTGCCGGCAGATCGGGGTTGTAGCGTTCGGATGTCTGTTCGGTAACCGTGAAGTCGAGATCAGCGGTCACCTCTGCACGGACACTGTCGATACCGATGATCGGCGCCAATATATCCTCAACACGTTGCTTGTAATGCGCTTCGACCTGTTGCGAGTATTCAAATTGGGTGGAGTTGAGCATCATCTCGCGGCTGTCCATCTGACCACTCAGCAGCCCGCCTTTGTTATCCACTACAGTGATCCGGTTGGTCGTAAGGTTGGGAACACTGGATGCCACCAGATGAACAATGGACGCCACCTGCCCCCTCTCCAAGATACGGCCGGAGTAGAGTTTAACCACCACCGAGGCACTCGGTTCCTTGCGTTTGCGTACAAACGCCGACTGCTTTGGTGTCGCCAGATGAACCCGTGCGGAAGCGATGTTGGTCAGGGTGCTGATGGTGCGCGCCAACTCACCCTCCAGAGCACGGTGAAATCTCGCCGCCTCAAGGGCTCGACTGGTGCCAAAGCTACTCTCCTGTTGCAGCAGCTCAAAGCCAAGACTGTCACTCTGCGGCAAGCCCTGACCGGCAAGCTTCATCCTGGCATCATGCACTTTGCCGCTCTCTACCATCACCACACCGGTGGCCTGATCGACCTCGAAGGCGATACCGTTCTGTTCCAATGCGGCAACTACGTTGACGGCATCTTTCTGGGAGAGGTTGGCATAGAGCTGAGTGTAAGAGGGAGTCTGGGACCAAAGAATCACAGCGACACCAAGTGCCACACTGGCGGCGATGCCAACCATAACAATCAACTGCCGCAGTACCAGATTGTGTCTCAGGGTTGACTGCACCATTTGACCACTTACCCCATTTTGACTGTTAGCAACATCCATCAGGACTCAACCTTAGTTAACTAATAACATTAATATAAACATTTAATTAATTGTTATATAGGCATATTCATTACTTCTTTATACGCTTCAACCAGTTTATTTCTGACCTGGACCATCGCTTCAAATGAGATGCTCGATTTCTGTACTGCAATCATCACCTCGGCCAGATTGACATCCTCATTACCAAGCGCGAAGGCCTTTTTCATCTCACCGGCCTGGAGTTGGGTCTTGTTGACCTCGTCAATCGACTGCTTCAGCAGGTCGCCGAAATCGACACCTCCCTGAACCTCCGTGGTCGGTTTTGTTTCTGCCGCCGCCTGGGCGGACATCAATCGCATTTGCGCCAGAACCTGGTCTACATTCATTGTGCTCATCGTCAATATCCCAACGTTTACCCTGTTATCCTATTTGGTACGCAGTTTACAGGCCAATGTTCAACCGGGGATGGCGACACCCGCCTCGCGTAATCTGGCAATCTTGTAACGCAGCGTGCGTTGGCTGATGCCAAGGTGTTCGGCAACGAGCTTGCGACTGCCACGGCTGTTGTGCAGCGCCTCCAAAATCATCCGCTCCTCCACCGACCGAAGATCATCGCTCAAACCGGTAGAGGCGGGTTCAACTAATTCTGTGGTGTGCTGCTGCAGTGGCTGCATCTCCATCTCGAAACAGAGTTCGTCGGGACCGATTTCGTTACCGTTACAGAGGATCAGGGCACGCTGCATGACGTTATCCAGCTCTCTGACATTGCCCGGCCAGAGATGGCTCAGCAGCCGCTGTTCGGATACCGGGGTAAGTTTCGGCTCAGGAATCCCCTGATTAGCACAGATACGCTGCATCAGGTAACCGGCAAGAGGCAGAATATCTCTTTTCCGCTCCCGCAAGGGCGGCAGCAGCAGGGGAAAAACATTCAGACGATAGTAGAGATCTTCCCTGAAGCGGCCAGCGGAGACCTCTTCTCTGAGGATTTTATTGGTGGTCGCCAATACTCTGACATTAAGCGAGATCAGTTTGCGGCCGCCCAGTCGTTCCACCTCACGCTCCTGCAGAACCCGTAACAGTTTGGCCTGAAGCGGGAGACTCATCTCCGATACTTCATCCAGCAGCAGGGTACCGTTCTCCGCCTGTTCAAATTTCCCCGGCGCCGACTGCACCGCTCCGGTATAGGCGCCCTTCTCATAACCGAACAGCATCGCTTCCAGCATGTTTTCCGGTATCGCAGCACAGTTGATAGCGATAAAGGGGCCGTCTCTGCGTTCTGACTGGCGGTGAATATAGCGGGCAAAAACCTCTTTACCCGTACCGCTTTCACCATAGATTGAGACGGTGGCATCACTCATCGCCACTCTTCGTGCCAGCGCCAACAGCTCTCTGCTCTTGAGATCCTCGGAGATCACCAAGTTGTCCACCGGCTGCGAATGCAGTATAGAGTTGCTCACTTTTTCCAGCAGCACCTCCGGCTCGAATGGCTTGGCAAGATAATCAACCGCACCGCCGCGCATTGCCGTCACCGCCTTTTCAATGTTGCCGTAGGCTGTCATCAGCAACACCGGCATTGAGGTGTAGCCCGCTTTGATCCGCGCCAGCAGTTCGTGGCCGTCCATCGGTTTCATCTGTACATCGCTGACGACCAGCCCTACCTCCTGCCGCTCAAGTATTTTCAATGCTTCACGGCCATCACCGGCGGAGGTGACGCCGTAACCTGCTAGTTCCAGTGTGTCACAGAGGGCGCCACGGAGAGTGGGATCATCCTCTACTATCAGGACAGTGGACTGACTCATGCTGTACTCCTTACTGCAACTGACCGGTGACCGCTTTTTTGATCCACCGACAGTCTGGTGTTCAACTCTGAGGAGACCTCTTCCATCAGCGGAAACCTGAGTGTAAAACAGGCACCCTCTCCGGGTTGGCTCTCCAGTGAAATTTCCCCTTCATGTCCCAATACCACAGACTGCACCACCGCAAGTCCAAGCCCGGTGCCATCACTGCGCGTGGTGTAGAATGGGTCGAAAATCTTTGACTGCTGTTCCAGGGGGATGCCGGGACCGTCGTCACGCATCTCTACCACAGCTTCACCCGCAACCTGCTCCAGGCCGACCTGCAGATAAACCCCCTCGCCACCCTGCTCAAGAGCGTTTACTGCAATGTTCGTCAAAGCCCCCAGCAGTGCACCGTGATTACCGCTGATCAGCAGATCGCCAGATCCTGTTCCTGTCAGCTGAAGCTGAGCACTAAATTTACGCAGCATCGGTTCGAGATGCTGGGACAGCTCCACAAGCAGTAATGGGAGATCCACCGCCTCCGGCTCAAAACAGCTGCCTCTGGTAAAGGCAAGCATGTCATTGATCTGACGTTCGATGTGGCGCAAGCGATCACCGCAACGACTGGAGAAACGCTGGCGCTGAGGCTCGCTCAGATCATTCCGGGAGAGGTGGGAGGTGTAGAGAATAGCGGAACTGAGGGGGGTTCTAATCTGGTGAGCGAGCTGAGCTGCCATCTCACCCAGGGTGGTGAGCCGCTCATGACGGTCGATCTGCTCCTGGAGCCGGTAACTCTCGGTGATATCCAGCAGCAGCAGGATCTTTCCTGGATCGGGATCAAGGGCGCGTTCAGTGAGCTTGACCAAACGGCCGGAATTGAGCCACTGCTCGCCGTTGATTCGGCCGGGGCGAAAGTTAAGGCGGTAGAGTTCAGGCCAACCATCTCCTCTGGCCAATTGTGGAAACAGTCGGCTGGCGGCGGGGTTGAACTGTTCCACTGCTTCGTCACCGTCGACCACCACTACCGCTGCAGGCAAGGTTTCCAGCAGCCGTGTTATACGATTGGCCAGCCGCTCCTTCTCCAGCAGTTGCTCTATCCGCTCACTGCGGGCTTCCGCCAGCTCGTGGGTAAGACCAACTACCTGGGACTGCAGTAGCTGATAGGAGTCAACAAGCTGCTCGGAAACGTGATTAAAGACATGAAATGCATCTTCAAGCTGCTGCTTCTTGGGTGATATTAAACCAGGTGTCTGCATCATCTAACTCGTAGGAGAGTCCCACTGAAAACCTGAACTACGAGTTACAAGATATGTGCCACATTTTATTATTGGATAACAATCAATAAGTTACGAACAGTACCATTTATCTGCGTCAATTAATTGTCAACTACTGGAGCGCTGAAGGCCGTGCTTTCTCAACTTTTCCACCAGAGTGGTTCGGCGCATATTGAGCCGTTTTGCGGCGTGGGCGACAACCCCGTTGGTGTCATCAAGAGCTTGGCGTATAAGAACCAATTCGAGATTGCCCAGGTGCGCTTTAAGGTCTATGCCTTCCGCCGGCAGTCGGGGTGTACTTAATACCGTCTCATGCCCCTCCCCCTGAGCGCTCACCAGGGGCATCTCTGGAGTTACTGTTGACAGGGGTATCCCGACCCTGAATTTCTCCGGGAGATCTTTGACATCAACAACGCCGTAGGGATAGAGAATGGAGAGTCGCTCAATAAGATTGGCAAGCTCCCTGACGTTGCCCATCCATTTGTAGTGAGTCAACGTCATCACCGCTGCAGGAGTCAGGCGCACAGTGCCCCGCTTCTCCGTCTCAATGCGGGAGATAAGATCGTTGACCAGTACCGGTATATCCTCAACCCGATCACGCAGTGGCGGAACCTCTATCGGGAACACATTCAAGCGGTAGTAGAGGTCTTCTCTGAAACCACCCTCTTCAATCGCCTGCTCAAGATTACGGTGGGTTGCGGCTACGATACGCACATCACTGTGGATGCTGATGTTGCTGCCAACGCGTTCAAAGGTACGCTCCTGCAGTACCCGCAACAACTTGACCTGCATCGGCATACTCATATCACCGATCTCATCAAGAAACAGGGTTCCGCCGCTGGCCATCTCAAAGCGCCCCTGACGCGAACTGATGGCGCCGGTAAACGCCCCCTTCTCATGACCAAACAGCTCGCTCTCAAGCAGATCAGAGGGAATTGCGCCACAGTTCACCGGCACAAAGGGTTTACCCCTGCGCCTGGAGTTGTAGTGAAGTTTGCGGGCAACCACCTCTTTTCCCGTACCCGACTCACCAAGAATCAACACTGTGGCATCGGTATTGGCCACCTGATCTATCATCCGGTTGATACTATGGGTGGCGCGGCTGTTACCGGAGAGACTACGAAACAGTTCCAATGGGCGCTTTTGACCCTCTTTACTTAGCAACTTCTCTTGGTAAAGCTGGGATTTATGAAGAGAGTGAATTAACGGGTTGAGGTGCAGCGGCAGGGTCAAGGTGTCGATAAAACGACTGTCACTCTCTTCACTGATCGATACCAGAGTTTTTCTGGTGATCTTTATCAGAGCCGGATGATTGGGTGACGACATGGCCACTTCGATCAGCGCCTCCCGTTCCCCCTTATCCACCGCAGGGCCTATCATTATCGTGATGCAACCAACGTTATCCCGCTTCAGCCTGGCCTTAAGGGCGGCGGCATCCTCAATCACTTCCAGGGAGTAGTCGATAAACTCGAAGATATGGGCAAGGTAAGAGATCCGCTCACGGTCATGGTCGGCAACCAATACACAGCCGTTGCGCAGCATCTCTCGGCTTTCTGCCTGCTTATCGTTATTTTCCACAACTACCCTCGGCAGGGGTTCACAACTAGGAACCTCCAAATAACTTCGGGTCAGTTAACCACTTAACACAAAAGATGTCAAAATATTGTCACAGAAGCAAAAGCAGACACACAGCTATACTTCTGGCACTGAATGACTGCGCTTCAGAGCGACTCCACGCCGATGTTGTCGGAATATCACCTTTTCCAGCAGGTCGGTCACCCGCTGGCCAAGATCCTGAAATACCAGGGTAATGGAGTGGCCTGTATCGATTACATCTACCGCCACAACACGCCCAAATAGCTGCAGTGGTCGGGGAAGGCGCTCGTCCAGCTGCAGATAGAGCCATAGGTACTCACTCTTTTCAGGCAAGTGCGAGAGCGCCCCCTCCCAAGACACACCTGTGGCACCCAGGCGAACAGGAAAGCTCTCAAGCCCCTGATCCGCCCGTGGACTCAGCTGTGAAACCCACTCCAGCAACATATCCAGCTTGGCCTCGATACGAATCAGTTCCGGCATCCTCTCCTGCGCCTCCTCAGTGGATTCAATATGGCCCTCCTGGAGAGTTATCAGTGTCTGTAGCATCCGTTCATTGAGATCTTCAGCCGCCACCAACTGCTGATCTGATACCTCATCCGCACCACACTTCCAGAACAGAGGCAGGCGGGCTTGATAAAGCAAGCCTTTACTCGATGGACTATCGTCATTCTCATTCATCTTGGTCACTCATCCTTGGTAGGGTTAAACCTGCTTGACATCGCGGCGTTGGCAACATAAAAAAGATAGGTAACTATTCAGCACGGTGGTCAGGCACTCAGGTGTAGGAGCGAACTTGTTCGCGAAGAGTCTCCTACGAAGCTAATCGCGAACAAGTTCGCTCCTACAACACCTCTGTTCCACCATAACTGTGGTTTTCAGGGGTGAGCTGAATAATTACAAAGATAGTAGCTATTCTGCACAATGCTGAACACCGTACTTAAGTAACCTCTGAGCAAGCCTTTGGTGATTGTTTATATTCTAAAGCTTGGAAATTTACCCGAGAAGAGTAAATTAAGCGCTATATTCGCGTTTATTTGCGTTCATTTCCGGCTATCTTATAGAGGTCATCAGTACATATTTACTTTTATACGAGGCTTCTCTCTTGAGTGAAATACCTACGGGCGCACTGTTTGGCATACTCGCACTGCTGATTCTACTTTCCGCTTTTTTCTCCGGATCGGAAACCGCTTTGATGACGCTCAACCGCTATCGCCTGCGGCACATGGTAAAAACCGGCCACAAGGGTGCCGCAAGAGCCGACAGCCTGTTGCAGCGCCCTGACCGCCTTATTGGATTAATACTCCTTGGCAACAACTTCGTCAACATCCTCGCATCGTCACTCGCCACCATTATTGCACTACGCATTGGAGGCGAGGGGGCAATCGCTGTTGCTGCAGGCCTGCTTACCTTTGTTATCCTTATTTTTGCCGAGGTGACACCGAAAACATTGGCGGCGTTGAAACCGGAACGGCTGGCTTTTCCTGCGGCATTTGTCTACACACCTCTGCTGAAATTGCTCTACCCTCTGGTTTGGCTGGTCAACATTATCGCCAATGCCATTCTCAGACAAATAGGCGTGTCACCGGACGATATCACAGGCCATACCCTGAGCCAGGAGGAGTTGCGCACAGTAGTACTGGAAGCGGGGGCGATGATCCCGAAACGGCATCAGAGGATGTTGCTGAGTATTTTAGATCTGGAGAAAATCGAGATCGAAGATATCATGATCCCCCGTAATGAGGTGGATGGTGTTGACCTTGAGGAACCGATCAACGAGATTATTCGACTACTGCAGGACACGCCTTATGCCCGTCTTCCTGTGTTTGATGGCGGAATCGATCACCTGGTCGGAATCGTCCAGGTACGCAAGGCGATATATAACCTCTCTCAGGGTCTTCTCAACAAGGAGACCCTCCGGAAAATCTGCACCCCTCCCTACTTTATACCCGAGGGAACACCACTGAATCGCCAACTGCTCAACTTCCAGCGGGAAAAGCAGAACCTCGGACTGGTGGTTGATGAGTATGGAGATCTTCTTGGCCTGGTCACCCTGGCGGATCTGCTGGAAGAGATTGTGGGTGAGTTCACCACCGATCCCGCCGACAGCATCCAGGAGGTGCAACCTCAGGATAACGGCAGTTTCCTGATTGCGGGCAGTGCCAACCTGAAGGATCTGGTGCGCACTTTTCGCTGGGATCTGCCCACCAATGGTCCGCGAACCATCAATGGCCTGATTATCGAATATATGGAGACTATCCCTGAACCGGGAACCAGCTTGCTGCTGGAGGGGTATCCGGTGGAGATCCTGCAAACCCAGGATAATGCGGTAAAACTGGTTCGCCTGACACCGGAGAAACATCAAATCCAGCGCCCGGCATCAGGCTGATCTCCATGGGCGGGCATATCAAATCCACAACGGTGGTAAGCTATTGCATTTGTTGTGAGTAGAGTATACTAAGTCCATATGTAATTATTCAGTTGGGTGCGGGGTCGGAGTCGATTGCGGCAAAAAACGGTAAATTCCCCTACCATCTTCAACGCAATCGACTCCGACCCCTGGTGAAAAGACCCTTTTAGCCGGGGGTACTGAATAGTTACGCCTATATTAATAATATTGGCTGATCGATGGACTGTTTTCAGCTACATCAGCAGTGATTTGTCATAATCGCGGGGTTACACTTCCCGCCGCATTCAGCAAAAACCGATGCCAAAACTCACCCTATTTTACAAAGGCCGGATGATTCGCGCATACAAACTGGACGGCCAACCGTTCCTGGTTGGACGAGCTCATGCATGTAATATGCGCATTGATAGTCTGGCTGCCTCCTCAGAACACGCTTGGATCAAACCTGAAAAAGAGGACTTTGTGATCGAATCAGCAGGGAAGGAGACAGCCCTACTTGTCAATCATCGCCCGGTTTCATCAGCCCCGCTATACCATGGCGACACTGTTCAGATAGGAGAATACAGCATCATCTTCTCCGAAGCGCCTGGTGCCATCGCCAGCACAACGCCTCTGACGGAAGAAAACAGAATCACCAGGGACAACCGACCTGCAGATGCATTCGACCAGATCGTCAAAAACATCAACAGTCATCTCTCCAGCTGTATTCAGATACTCAGTGAACCCCACGTTGGAAAGATAATCCCTCTGCAACGATCCTTGACACGATTTGGCTTCACCGGCAACAGATGTGCGGTGATTGCACGCCGTAACGAGGGGTACTTCCTCTCCCATCTTGAAGGTGACTCCACACCACTTGTCGATGAGCAGAATATCGGCAACAGAACCATTCAGCTGAGGGATGGCTGCATTATTCAGATAGGAAGTATTAAGGCCCGCTTCCACCAAAATGCAGAACAACAGACTGCACTACCGGAAGATGACGCTTGTCGACCACCGGCCACCACCGACACCCCATCGCATATGTGTTGAGCCGGTATGACACCTGAAGAGACTATCAACCGACGACTGGTACGACGCATTCTCCTGGATGCCCCTATTAATCTTGAACTGGGCTCAAAACAGTTTCAATCCACCCTCATCGACATCTCTCTTAAAGGTGCTCTATTCGCCCAGCCACTGGAGTGCCAATTTATCAAGGGTGATAGCGTGAAAATGGAGGTCATACTGACGCCTGGTGGCCCGTCGATTAAGATACAGGGAGAGGTCATCCACATCAGCCGGTCGATGGTGGGCATGGCCTTCAGACGCATTGGGGTGGAGAGCGTTGGACACCTGCGCCGCCTGGTGGAACTCAACCTCGATGATCAGAAACTTCTTGAAAGAGAACTCGATATCCTGCTGAGCGGAAGCGGCCTCTCCTCTATGTAAGAATAGCTGTAACTATTCAGCACGGTAATCCGGAACTCAGGCGTAGGAGCGAACTTGTTCGCGAAGAGCACGTTTCGTAGTCCATCGCGAACAAGTTCGCTCCTACAACACCTCTGTTCCACCATAACTGTGGTTTTTTTAGGATTTTGGTACAGAGCCGATTTAAGGATAAAAAGGAATAAAATACGAGTTTATGTGTGCAAATGAATATTTCTTAACTCAGAAGTGGCGGATTTTAGGGGTGAGCTGAATAGTTACGAATAGTTTTACCTACCTGCTGATCAGCACTTTCATCTCAGCAACGGCGGTGGCAAGGCCGGTAAAGAGGGCTCTGGAGATGATCGAGTGGCCGATATTAAGTTCCTCTATCCCCTCGATGGCGGCGATCTCCACCGCATTATGGTAATCGAGTCCATGTCCGGCATTGACCTGCAGACCCAGCTCTCTGCCGTATACAACTGCTTGCCGAACCTTCTCCAACTCGCTCACTCGGCTCAACCGATCTTTGGCATCGGCGTAATTTCCGGTGTGAATCTCAACCACCGGAGCGCCGACCTTAACGGCGGCCTCCAGTTGTAGCGGATCCGCATCGATAAACAGCGATACCCGGATGCCGCCTTCCCTCAACGCAGCGCAGTATTTTGTCAGGTGATCGAGATTACCTGCAACATTCAAGCCCCCCTCCGTAGTTAACTCTTCACGCCTCTCAGGCACCAGGCAACAATCAGTGGGGGCGGTTTTCAGAGCAATTTCGAGCATCTCCCCGGTGGCTGCCATCTCCAGATTCATATGGGTCTGCAGTGTATCCTTGAGCAGGGAGATATCTCGATCCTGTATATGACGACGATCCTCACGCAGGTGAACCGTAATAGAATCAGCCCCCGCCTGTTCGGCCACAAGCGCTGCCTGAACAACTTCCGGATAACGGGTTCCCCGCTGTTGTCTCAGTGTCGCGACATGGTCAATATTGACACCGAGTAGTGTCACATTCTCTCTATTCATAACCGAATCAAAACCTTATCAGAACCCATGATGGGAGGGTGTGGGAGGGTGTGTATTGCATACTCAAATACCCTGAAACAGTTCACGACTCTTGAGCTGCTTGTCACCAAGGTAATGGGCCAGCAGGTGGCGACTCAATTCACGCGCCTCTCGTCGACCCTCCCCTTCAAGTGGCAGGTCATTCGCCAGCGCCAACAGTGTACTACCGGAAACTATACCCAAGGCTCCCCCGACAGTGGGTACCGGCCCACTTTCAATCAGATAATCATATCGCCTGTCGGGGGATAGCGGTATGTTATTTTCAACATCACGATCAAGTATCAGGGCATAACCCAGTGTATTAAACATGCGGATTTCAAAACGTCGCAGTACTTGATCCCCACGATCTCCCCCCGCAAGCAGGGTCAGTGCCTCAGTGTAGTAGCCAAACAGCTCCTCATAAGGATCATTCCGTTGCAGCAGCCGCATCAGCAACTCATTGAGATAAAAACCGCAGTAGAGCGTCCTGCCCTGGAGCTCCATATTTTTTCCGCTCTGTTCAAACCCTGTTATGGTTTTGACCTCCCCACGACCGCTCCAGTTGAGTTTAAGTGGAACGAAGGGTTGTAACAGCGCAGCACCCGTACCACGCCCCCCGATCACCCCCTTGGCGATGGCGGGAAAGCGACCGTGATGAAGCGTCAGACACTCAACCAACAGACTGCTGTTGGAATAGGATCTGCGATGCAGAAGAAAAGCGGGTTCAAGCTGGTATCTGTTTCTGTCAGTCACTGTACCCAAGGCGGTTTAGCGCCCCTTCGTCACTTGACCAGCTCTTTTTGACCTTAACCCAGAGCTGAAGGAACACTTTTTTTCCAAAAAACTCCTCCATCTCGATACGTGCCTGGGTAGCCACCTCTTTCAGGGCCGCCCCCTTGCTACCGATGATGATATTTTTCTGCCCCGGACGCTCAACCCAGATCAAACCGTGTATCCGGTAGAGACCGCCCTCATCCTGAAATTCCTCAATCTCAACAGTCAGTGCGTAGGGTATCTCCTTTGCGTAACGCCGGGTAAGTTTCTCACGAATCAGCTCAGCGGCGAAAAAGCGCTCAGAGCGATCACTGAGCTGATCATCAGGAAAGACGTTTTCACCTGTCGGCAACTCAGCCAGAACGCTCTGTTCCAGGGGATCCAGATTATCCCCCTTCTTGGCGGAAACCGGAATCATGGTAAGAAACTGATGGCGGGCCGACATCTCTGAAAGAAACGGCAGCAGTTCCTCCTTCCGTTTCACTTTATCGACTTTATTGACCACTAGAATCACCGGGATAGCGGTTTGCTGAAGTGCATCGAGGGCCGCCTGATCCTCATCCGTCCAGCGGAGCGCTTCAACCACGAGCAGTAACAGATCAACACCGCTAACAGCGGTTTTCGCTGTTCTGTTGAGGTAGCGGTTCATCGCATGATCGGCACGTTGGTGTATGCCCGGTGTATCAATGTAGACAATCTGCCCGGCAGCGAGAGACTTTACACCGAGAATGGTATGGCGGGTGGTCTGAGGCTTGCGTGAGGTAATGGCCAGCTTCTGGCCGATCAGGCAATTAAGTAGCGTTGATTTTCCCACGTTGGGTCTGCCGATAATGGCGCAGTAGCCACATCGATTATCTGTTACATCAACCATTCTGAATTTTCTCCAACAACCGGGAGGCTGCATCCTGTTCCGCTTTTCTCCGGCTTCCGCCCCTGCCGATGGCTTCAGTGTTCAACTCACCCACCAGACAACGGACGGTGAACTCCTGTTGATGCTGTTCACCGCTTACATCGACAATTGAGTAACTCGGAAGTTGTAATTTGCGTGCCTGCAGCAGCTCCTGCAGACAGGTTTTTGGATCTTTACTCTGGGACTCACTATTGAGAGAGGCGAGTTCACCTTTGAACAGCCCCAGGATGATGCGCCGCGCCTCGTTATACCCCCCATCCAGGTAAACTGCGGCAAACAGCGCTTCCATGGCATCGGCAAGTATCGAGCTGCGTGAGTGGCCGCCACTACGCAGTTCACCCGAACCGAGCCTCAGGTAGCCGCCAAGATCTATCTCCCGGGCAAGCTTCGCCAGTGAGTCACGCTTCACCAAACCGGCCCGCAGGCGGCTCAGCTCACCTTCCGTTGCCTCGGGGAAGTGGAGAAAAAGCTCATCCGCTATAACAAAACCGAGAATCGCATCACCCAGAAACTCCAGACGCTCATTGTTGCTCTTGCCGGCACTGCGGTGGGTAAGCGCTGTTTCTATCAGGAGGGTGTCATGAAACTGATAATCGATAGTCCGCATCAACCTCTCGGCAGACTCTCTCAATGTGACACCAATCTTATCCGCTCATCAAATGAGATAAGAACATCAAGATTACCGACCATCGTTTTACGGACGGTATAAACCACGCTCACCGTCATTATCCCGGGACTGGTTTTGACTAAGACATGTTTACTTTTGAGATCATAGAGGCTATTAATATTGAACCTGCGCAAGATCATTCTCTTGACTTCAGCCGCACTCTTTTTAGTGATCAGCGGCTCGTCACTGAGGGACTCGACAACATTTCTCACCGAGTAATTCTGCAGATAGACCGGTACTATCTTCATTCCAAGCAAAGCGAAAAAGAGGATCAGCGCCACAACAACCATCCAGCCGGTCAGGGTCATTCCCTGCTGTTTTTTCATCATCGAAGACTCCATAGCACCTCAAAAAATAGTTACGGCATGGTGCTAAATAGTTAGGTTAATCACTTAATACCACTGCCTAAACGGCTCCATGTGACCGGAAAGCCCGAGCGATTGCCGTCCCAGCTCATCCATATTGCAAATGCCTTTCCAACCAGGTTCTTTTCCGGTACCAGCCCCCAGCAACGGCTGTCATTGCTGTTATCGCGATTATCCCCCATCGCGAAGTAGAATCCCGGCTCAATAGTGATCGGCCCTCTGGCGAGTACATGACATCCATAGCCGAAATCTGGAACCCGCGGATTAACCAGGATCGAATGTTCCACCTCACCCAGATGTTCGCGACTCTCTCTCTTTCCCGTCTCTGAGGCACCACTGCCCTCGCCGGTATAGAGGCCCTGCGGTACCTGCTTCTGGGGCTCGCCGTTAATATAGACCGTCTTGTCTTTGTACCAGAGGGTATCCCCAGGTACACCAACCACCCTCTTAATATAGTCAACACTCGGGTTTTGTGGGTACTTAAATACCACAACATCACCCCGCTGTGGTTCTCCAAGCTCTAGCACCTTCTTGTTGAGCACCGGCAAGCGAATACCGTAGGTGAACTTATTGACCAGGATAAAGTCACCCACCAGCAGGGTCGGCATCATCGATCCGGAAGGGATGCGGAAAGGCTCCACCAGGAAAGAGCGCAGCACCAACACCGCCAGAATAACCGGAAAGAACGAGCGCGAGTACTCGACGATCAATGGCTCTTTAGGTTCACCCTCACCCTCTCCACGCGACTTTCTGGCGACAGAAAAAAAGAGTGCATCCACCATCCATACCACACCGGTGACCAAGGTGGCCATCACAAGAAAAAACGGAAAGTCAAAATTCATAAGTTCTTTTTATCTCAATTTGTTATTACCGTCCAGGAGCCTATCGGCTTTACCGTTCAGGATATTATCTTAAACTGCCGCAAACCGGGAGGGCTGGGCTCAGTCCATCATAGAGTTTCAATTCATATTTGAAAACAAAAAAGTAGGGTAACTATTCAGCACCGCAAAGAAATCGCCAGTAACTGTTCAGATTGCCCCTGAAATCCGTCAGTTCAAGGCAGAAAATGTGAGTTTACATGGCTAAATGATCATTTTATAACGCAGAAATGGCGGATTTCAGGGGTGAGCTGAATAGTTACGAAAAATCAAAGCTTTTATCCGTGTACTCTGTGCCTCCCCTGCCTTCTGCTTTTATCTCTTCCCGATGGACACTAATCCTTGCCAACACGCAGCACGGCAAGAAATGCCTCCTGTGGGATCTCCACGCTACCCACCTGTTTCATCCGCTTCTTACCCGCTTTCTGCTTTTCCAGCAATTTACGCTTACGTGAGGCATCGCCACCATAACACTTCGCCGTTACATTCTTGCGCAGCGCCTTGACCGTTGTGCGGGCAATAATTTTACTGCCAATGGCTGCCTGTATCGCCACCTCGAACATTTGGCGGGGAATAATCTCCTTCATTTTCACCGTCAGGTCACGCCCCCGCTTTTCTGCATAATCACGATGAACAATCAGTGACAGGGCATCCACCTTCTCACCATTTATGAGGATTTCCAGCTTAACCAGGGATGATCGAGTAAAACGTTTAAACTCGTACTCAAATGATGCGTAGCCACGACTCACCGACTTAAGCCGATCAAAAAAGTCGAGAACCACCTCATTCAACGGTAAATCATAGGTGACCTGAACCTGGCCACCGAGGTATTGCAGGTTTTTCTGTACTCCACGCTTTTCAATACAGAGGTTAATGACATTACCCAGGTAGTTTTGCGGCACCAGAATATGGGCTTCAATGATGGGCTCACGCACCTCCTGGATGTGATTGGGTTCCGGCAGGTCAGCCGGATTATCCACCATAACGATCTCGCCATCGCTTCGCAGCACTTCATAGATAACGGTGGGTGCCGTGGTAATCAGATCAAGATCGTACTCACGCTCAAGCCGCTCCTGAACAATCTCCATATGCAGCAAACCGAGGAATCCGCAGCGAAAACCGAAACCCAGGGCTTGTGAGGTTTCCGGTTCATACTGGAGCGCGGCATCGTTCAGCTTGAGCTTTTGCAGTGCTTCCCGGAAGTTTTCGTAATCATCAGAGCTTACAGGATAGAGTCCAGAGAAAACCCGGGGGCGCATCTCACTAAAGCCGGCAAGAGAGGATTCCGCCTTGCGCTCGGCCAGGGTAATCGTATCACCAACCGGAGCACCGTCAATGTCCTTGATACCAGCGATAACATAACCCACCTCACCGGGATTAAGGGAAAGTCGCTCTTCGCGCTTGGGGGTGAATACTCCCACCTTCTCCACCAGAAAGTTGCGACCGGTCGACATGATCTGCATCTTCTGTTTCGGTTTGATCGAGCCGTTGACCACTCTGATCAGGGAGATAACACCGACATAGGAATCGAACCAGGAATCAATTATCAATGCCTGAAGGGGAGCCGAATCATCACCTTCCGGTGGTGGGATCATCTTTACCAGTTCGTCAAGAAGATCGGGGATACCGATACCGGTCTTGGCGCTGACATGAATGGCATCCGATGCATCAATACCGATAATCTCCTCTATTTCGGTGATCACCCGCTCCGGTTCCGCCGCTGGCAGGTCTATCTTGTTTAAAACCGGCAGCACTTCCAGCCCCTGCTCAATGGCGGTATAGCAGTTAGCCACACTCTGTGCCTCCACTCCCTGTGCGGCATCGACGACCAGCAGGGCCCCTTCACAAGCAGCGAGTGATCTTGAGACCTCATAGGAGAAATCCACATGCCCCGGGGTATCGATAAAGTTGAGATGGTAGACCTCACCATTACTCGCTTTGTAATCAAGCGTCACGCACTGCGCTTTGATGGTAATACCCCGCTCACGCTCAATATCCATGGAGTCGAGCACCTGTTTTTCCATCTCGCGCTCGGTCAGTCCTCCACATATCTGAATAAAACGATCGGCAATAGTCGATTTGCCATGATCAATATGGGCAATAATGGAGAAGTTTCTGATGTGTGTAAGGTCTGTCATCCGGCATCCGGCGCCGGGATCACCGGGCGGCCTTCCATATTAATAAACATTCTACGTAACTATTCAGCTACACCTGTATCGAGACTGTATTCCTTCGGGGTCGGAGTCGATTGCGGCAAGATTGAGGGTAAATCCACCTTTTAATGTCGCAATCGACTCCGACCCCTGCCAAAATACCCCTATTCACCACCGATACACCGGAGAGTTAATTGCTATTCGAATGATGCGGTTCGTACCTCACCGCATCCTACAATCCTTTCTCTGCCTATGCTTGCATGTAGGATGTGGTGAGCTTGCGAACCGCATCAATCACCCGAATAGTCATACATTCTACTTGAATATTATTTGTCAACTAACTGAAAAAACGGAACTTTCCTCGAGAAAAGTTCCGTCATAAATATCTGCCTGAGAAGTAACTGCTCTGCATAATTCCAATGCCAAGCGATGAGCAGGTAGCGGCCTATAATAACCCAGATCAGGCGACAGTGCCTGTTTTGTTCAGACAACACTTCACAGGCGCAAGATCGAGATAGTAGTGGCCGATCACCTTACCACCCGTTCAACCTAGAATCCTCAGTTGGGCAGGGTGGAGAGTGCACTTGTGGTGGTGCAGTACAAGGCACAACGACGAGGAATAGTTGCTCTATTCCAAGGAGTTGTAACGCCGTAATGCGCCGCCACAAGTGTGCTATCCGTCCTGCAGCGTAATTCACCCGGAGAGTGAAGCAGGCAATTGCAGTCAATGCAATTAGAATCAATGTGTTGCCCGTAGAATGGAGCGGTCAACTGAGGATTCTAGGTTCAAGTACCGGGATCTTGCAGCCACGCATTTCCACTGTAATTATTCAGCACTATGCAGTAACTGTTCAGATTGCCCCTGAAATTCGTCAGTTCAAGGCGAAAAATGTGAGTTTACATGGCTAAATGATCATTTTTTAACGCAGAAATGACGGATTTCAGGGGTGAGCTGAACAGTTACCTTTCCACTGATCTATTTCTTCGGCAACTGTAGGGCGAGGAAAACCGGTCCATTACGGCGCA